>NZ_JBFAPK010000038.1:0-88768 GCF_040676675.1 Micromonospora sp. NPDC049559
CACCCAGCGAGACCGAGCGAAAGGGCCCGAGCGCCGTGCCGGACACGATCACGTCCCCCGCGCCTCTAGTGTTCAGGTGACGGCTGGGGGGCGGGGGCGGCCCGGGCTCGTGGTGCGCGGGATCGTCCCCGGGCGGGCGGGGCGTCGTCGGGCGTACCCGAAGGTCGCCTCGGCTTGTAGCCTCTCGACGTGACCTTCTCGATCGTGGCGCGTTCCGCGGACGGCCGGCTGCACGGCGTCGCCGTCGCCAGTAAATTCCTCGCCGCCGGGGCGCTGGTGCCGGCCGCCGAGGCCGAGGTGGGCGCGCTCGCCACCCAGGCGCACGTCAACCTCGCCTACCGGCCGCAGGGCCTGGCGCTGCTGCGTACCGGGGTGGCGGCGGCCGACGTGGTGGCCGGCCTGACGGCCGCCGACCCGGGCCGCGCGCAGCGACAGCTCGGCGTGGTCGGGGCGAGCGGCGACGGCGCCACGTACACCGGTGCCGAGTGCCACGACTGGGCGGGTGGCCAGGCCGGCGACGGCTGGGCGGTCCAGGGCAACATCCTCGCCGGCCCGCACGTCGTCGACGCGATCCGCGACGCCTGGCTCGGCGCCACCCAGCCGCGCTTCGCCGAACGGCTGGTGGCCGCGCTGCTCGCCGGTGACGAGGCCGGGGGCGACCGGCGTGGTCGGCAGAGCGCCGGGCTGCTGGTGGTCGCCAAGGGAGCCGGGTACGCGGGCACCAGCGACGTCCTGGTCGACCTGCGCGTGGACGACCACCCCGATCCGGTACGCGAGCTGCGCCGGCTGCTGGACATCCACACCATGCTGTTCGAGCGCCCCGACCCGGCGACCCTGCTCGACCTGGACGGGGAGTTGGCCGGCGAGGTGTCGCGGTTGCTGGCCGAGGCCGGGTACCCGGTCGGCGCGGGCGGTGTCGACGGCGCGCTCGCGTCCTGGGCCGGGGTGGAGAACCTGGAGGAGCGGATCGTGCCGGGCCGGATCGACCCGCTGGTCCTGGCCCACCTGCGCGCCCGCACCTGAGACCGCGTGAAAGGTCCTTGCGGACCCGCCGATCAGTCGTCGATGTCGTACTCGGATTCGTCGACGAGGCCCGACACGAAGGTCTCGAAGTCGGGGGCGAGGACCGTGATTTGGTAGTTCCGCTCCTGGTCGACGTGTACGACGGCCGGCTCACCGGGCGATCGGTAGTCGAGGGCGACCATGTCGTGACCCGCCGACGGACAGTCGGCGATGTAGATGCCGATGTCGGGGTAGCCCCATTCCGCTACCCAGAACGTGCTGCCGAACTCGCCGCAAAGGCTGAACCGAGCAGTTCGACCGATCGCCGCCAGCGTGTGGACGCCAACATGGTCCTCAGCCCAGGAGGTCCTACCCCGTGCGGGGTGGGCGTCACGGGCGAACAGGCCGCCGTTGTGTCGCCGGGCCAGGTCGACGTACGCGCTGGGCAACTGGTATCCGAGCTGCGCTTCCACCGCTCGCAAAACGTCGTCGGTTAGCGGGTCCTCCAACGGGCCGGACTTGTCGAAGACAGCTGCTGGATCGAGCACGGGTCGACGGTAGTCGGTTGGCGTCCGGTAGCCCATCATTCGACTGACGAGGGCGGGCTACCGCGATGCGGGGCGGCCTGATCAGCACGAGCGGCGAACGGGTCAGCTTTCGACCACACTCCGCAATCGTCGCGGTGTACCGTCCGAAGTAGGCGGTGTGCCGGGTGACGGTTGGCCGCCCACCCAGACCTCTACCTGGGAGATCCCATCATGGCCAGTACCGCCATCGGCACTCGGATCTCGGCCCTGCGCCGTCGGCGCCGCATGTCGCAGCGGGAGCTTGCCGAGGCGGCAGGCGTATCGGTCGACATCATCAGAAAGCTGGAGCAGGGACAGCGTACGACCGCCCGGCTTGAGACGGTCGCCGCCCTCGCTCACGCCCTGGACGTGAGCCCCGCAGAGCTGCTGCGACCGCATCGCGGGCTGGTGACGGGCGCGGAGGACGGCGAGGTCGGCGCCATCCGCCGTGCGGTCCTGGGCGTCCGGGCAGCCGCCGAGGAGCCACCCGCCCTGCCCGTGCTCCGGCGAGCGACCGCCGAACTCTGGCAGCTCTACTGGGCCGGCCGGTACGCCCAGCTCGCGCGCTCCCTGCCCGAGCGGATCACGCAGGCACGGGCGCTTGCCCGCGAGGCGAACGAATCCTCGGCCGCGTACGCGCTGCTCGCCGAGCTGTTGCAGATGACCGCGAGCCTGCTCGCCCACCTCGCACACGAGGACTTGGCCCATCTCGCCCTCGCCGAGGCGATGCGGGCGGCCGAGGCGTCCGGCGACGAGTTGCTGCACGCCGCCCACCAGGCGACCCGGTCGTGGGTGCTCTCCAGGCAGGGCCTGTGGGCGGAGGCGGAGCAGGTCGCGGTGGAGACTGCCGCCACGATCGAGCCCACCCTGTCTCGGGCGGCACCGGATCAGGTGGCGGTCTGGGGCGAGCTGCTGCGGTATGGGACGACGGCAGTGGCACGGTCGGGCCGACAGTCGGAGGCGCAGACGCTTCTGGGAATGGTGACGGCTGCCGCGGCTCGCATGGGTGGCGACGTGCCCACGAAGTACCTGGGACTGGCGTTCGGACCGACGGTGGCCGCCATGAAGGCCGTCGACGTGGCCATCGCCGCCGACCGCCCTCGGCAGGCGATCAAGCTTGCCGAGCGGGTGGAGCACCCCGAGGTGCTGCCCACGGCGATGCACGCCCGGTACCTGCTCAATGTGGCGTGGGCGTACGCGGCGGATTGGCGCAGTCAGGACGCGGTGGACGTGCTGCGACGGGTGGAGGCGCTGGCGCCGGAGATGATGCAACACCAGACCATCGCGCGGTCGATCGTCGGAGAGCTACTGCCGCGCCGCAACCGCCAGCGACTGCCTGGCCTGGTGGCTCTCGCCGACCGGATGGGCGTCAGCGGGTAGGACATCACGTCCGCGCAGGTCAGGGAGGCTCTGCCCGACTAGGGCGTCACGTATCACTACAGATGCCGACCGCGTCTTTACGGTGCGTAGCGGGACGTGGTGAACAGGCAGTTCCCACCGGTGCCGGCATGTTCGCCGCGTCCCCTCCCAGTCGGGCGCTGCCGCCGGTTTCCCCCGAGGTGCCGCGCCCGTCCACGGGGCGCGGCGGTCGATCTCGGTCACCATTCCTCCGGCCGTCGCGCCCCCCCTGACGACCCGAGGTGATGCGATCAATGGGACTGTGGTTCCCGAAGCGGCTGCCCGGCGAGGAGAGAACGCGGCCGAGACCGAAACCAATACCGAAACCGCCTGATCCGAAGCCCGAGGAGAAACCCAAACCGGAGACGGCCTCGTACGTCGTGGTGCTGCTGCGCGAAACCGCCTGGGTCCTCGGCGGCCTCTGCCTGCTGATGGTGCTGCCGTGGCCGTGACCGGACACGACCCGAAGCGGCCGGAGTGGATGTGCGACACCTGCCCGCCCGCCACCGAATGGCCATGCTCGCCGGCGAAGGTCAGACTGGGTGAGCGGTACCGCGACAGCCTCGGCCTGGCGATGCACATGCGGTACATGCTGGACCTTGCCGCAAAGGACCTGGCCGATCTCGATCCGAGGCTCAACCCGAGTCAGCTGCACGAGCGCTTCATCGGGTGGACCCGGCCGGAGAGACCGCGGTGATCCCCGGCTCTGGCGACGTGGTGCGGGTCGACCGGACCGTCAGCGTGCAGTTCGTCGACCCGTTCCTGTTCCGCGTGATCCGGCTGCCGACCTGGGAGACCTACCACGGCTGGATCTGGCTGGAGGGGTACGTGCTCGGCAGGAACGGCGCGGCCGGCGCCCGGCGGCTACCGGCGCTGACCCGCGACACGCCCCTTCACGCGCGCTCGACGGCAGGTCACCGCCCTTCCTGGGTACGAGGGCTCGCCGAGATTGTCACAGCGGTGCCGGAGACTCCTCGGCGTGGACGAGGATGGGTTCTGGCAGGTGGTGGAGCGGGCCCGAGCGGCGGCCGGTCCGGCGGCGGACCTGGCCCGCCGGGACGGCCGACCGAGCGCGGTGACCGACGCCCTGGTGGTGGAGTTGGCCCGGCTGCCGCTGCCGGAGATCGTGGCGTTCGACCGGCGGCTCGACGACGTCCTCGACCGGGCCGACACCTGGGATCTCGCGGCGGCGTGCTGGGTCATCGAGCACGGCTTCCTCTCCGACGACGGATTCTCCGACTTCCGGGCGGGGCTCGTCGGCTTCGGCCGCAGCGGGTTCGAGGCCGTCGTGGCCGAGCCGGACGCGCTCGCCGCGCATCCCGCCGTACGGGAGATCGGCGCGTCGGCCGGGCACGGCCTCTGGATCGGCGACGAGCAGTTCCTGTACGCGGCGCATCGGGCGTACGAGCAACTCACCGGCGATCCCGACGCGTTCTGGGACGCCGCCGCCGCTGACGGGGACCCGGCCCGACCCGCCGGTGGCCCGGAACCTTCCGACGAGCGCTGGGATCTTCGTGACGAGGAGGAGTGGCGAAGGAGGCTACCCCGGCTCGCCGCGCGCTTCCTCGCCCACCGGCTCGGCTAGGCCGCGTCCTAGACGCCCGGCACCACCGACCCGTTCGCCGCGCCGGTCGCCGCGGAGCCGCTTCCGGTGACGCGTCCGGCTGCGGGTTCTCCGGCCGGGTCGATCCGGTGCGACCACCGGCCCGTGCGCCGGAAGTGGTCTTCGAGGTCGGCCCGCCGGGCGTACATGAAATAGCCGGTGACCGAACGCCCGTCCTTGCGGGCGTAGTCGTGCAGCCGCCCGTACTCCTGGAAGCCCAGGCGCTGCCAGAGCCGCATCGGGCCGTCGTCACGCACTTCGAGCGTGAGGATGTCGCAACCCATCTCGGCCGTCGCCCGGAGGGCCTCCGCGAAGCCCGTGTCGAGAAACCGGCCACGGTGGTCCGGGTGGATCACGCAACGGCGCAGGTCCACGACGTGCCGGCGACCGGGCTGCGGCGCCCGGGCGAGGGTGACCATACCGATGACCCGCTCCCCCTCGCCGCGCACGAGCAGCAGCCTGACCGCGCCCCGACGCAGTTCCTCGTCGAAGGCCCGCATCAACGCGAGTCCGTCCTCGTCGTTGAGCGGTTCGTTGAAGCCGAGGTTCCGCTCCTGGACGGCCACCCCGTTCATCAGGTCGAGCATTTCGCGCATGTCCCTGGCGGACAGCGCCTTCGGCCACTCAAGCCTCATCGAAGCCTCCCGACGTCGTCAGATATCGGCCGCGCCGGAGCGCATCGCGTGCGGGCACGCGTCCGCCGCCTGCTGTCGGACGAAATTGGGCCGAACATCGAAGTCCGGCGGGTCGAAGGTGCGGTGGAACGCCGGTGTCGTGCTGCTCGACAGCGGCGGGTTCACCCAGGACCAGTCGGTCGGCACGGTACGCCCCTGCCGTTCCTCCCGCTCGACGTACTGCACGAAGTGCCGGGCCGCGGTGTGGTGGTCGTACATGCGCACGCCGGCGGCGTTGAAGCTGTGCAGAACGGCGTAGGTGAGTTCGACCAGAGCCCGATCCTTCCACATCGTGCGATCGTTGGAGGTGTCCAGGCCCATCTTCTCCGCGACGATCGGCAGCTTGTTGTACCGGTCTTCGTCGCTGAAATTCCGCGCGCCTATTTCGGTGTTCAGGTACCAGCCGGTGAATGGTGCGCAGGTGTAGGTGAGACCGCCCAGTTCCAGCGCCATCTCGGAGAGCGCGGGATTGGCGTACCATTTCAGCCCCAGTTCCTCGAACCAGGGCAGGTCCGGATGGCGGATCGGAACTTCCAGCGCGGTTCCGGCCGGCACGTCGTACCATTTCACCCCGTCGTCGGGCGTCGTGACGACAAGTGGCAGAAAATCGTACGGCGTACCCGCACCGCGCCAGCCGAGGCGCTGGACGTGGTCGGTGAGGTCGGCGGTCGCCGGGTCACCGACCACGCTGCCGTCGGGCTGTCGGTACCCGGCATAGCGGAGCAGGTGCGGATTGGATATCCGGATGGCTCCCCCGTCCGGGGCGCGGGGCGGAAACACGGATATGACGGCTTCGATCTTCCCCGCGTTGGTCGAGGTGCGGACGTGCTCCCAGCAGGCTTCGGCGATGCTGTCCGCGCTCGTCCGGTCCCGGAAGTCGAGCAGCTTGAGCGACTTCCAGTGCATGCGCCCCACGCAGCGTGCGTGGTTCCGCCAGGCGAGGCGCGCACCGATGAGCAGCTCCTCGGCGGTGTGCGTGTACGTACCCGTCTCCTCGATGTCGCGCAACACCTGCGCCCGGCGCTCCGGCGGTATGTGCGAAAGCTCGGGAAGGGCGAAGAAGTGCTCCGCGCCTCGGCGCACCTGCTCGATCCGATCCCGGGGGGCGGTCGACGGCGACGTACGGGCGGCCCGCTCGGCGGAAGTAGACAATGATCTCCCCAGTCAGGCGCTATTATGTGCAAGGAATCGCGTCGGAAAAGCAATGGAGCCCCGCCCTAATTGCTTCCCTTCCCCGATGCGTCAGATGTCGCGTGTTGTCTGCGGAGTGTAATGACACAGTGGACGGCCAACAAGGCTGAATTCCGCCTGAGACGTAGATCACACGGCTCTTTGATCGGCTATACCGACGTGCTGTAATGCAGGCCTCAACCGCCGGGAGCGTCGATTACCAACTCGCGATCCGGAGCGGGCCACCCCACCGACACGCCGCCTTTGGTCCGATTTCAGGGAATTCTTTGTGCCGTAATCCGTCCGGTTGGTGCAGACGTTACAGTCCCGCCGACCGGGTCGATTCGGGCGATCACCAACAAATTCAGGACGACCCATCCGACGCCAAGGGGCATTTATGCTGACCAGCCCAGCAGCGCCAGGCTCCGAAATCACTCTGCCGGAGTCCGCCAGAGCGGCCGTCATCCGGGCCGCGCACGATCGGGTCCGCGCCGGAGCGCTCGGCGAGACAGTCCTCCAGCAGCCCGATTGGCGGTTGGCCCAGCCCCTCGCCGAGGCACTTCGCCGGACGCTCACTCCGCCGGTACTGGCGCGGGGCTTCGTACTGGTGCCCGGGCTCTTCGCCGACCTGCCCGATCCGGGTCCGACGCCCCGGCACTGGAAGGAGGTCGACCCGGAGCGGAGCGCCCCCCTCGACGTGGCGCTGGCCCTGGTCGCCGCCGCCCTGGGGCGCGTCTTCGGCTGGACCAACCAGCAGGCCGGGCGGAGCGTCCACAACATACTGCCCAGTCCGGAACACAGCCACGAGCAGGTCGGCGCGAGCAGTACCGTGCCGCTCGTCTGGCACACCGAGGACGCGTTCCACCCGGAGCGGGCCGACCTGGTGATACTGGCCTGCGTCCGCAACCCGGATCTGATCGGCACCCGGCTCGCCGGGATACGCGACGCGGCGGTCACCGACGCGGACCTGGCCCAGCTCGGCCGACCGCTCCTGGCCATCGAGCCGGACGACAGCTACGGTGCCGGGGCGTCGGCCGGGGCCGTACCGGTGGGCATGTCCACGGTCTGGAACGGTCCCACGGGTCGATGCGTCCGGTACGACCCCTCGTACACCCGGCTGATGACCGACGACGCGCGGTTCGTGGCGGCGTTCCGGCGGCTGGAGGGCGCCTTCGAGGCGTGCGGCCGCGCCGTGGCTCTCGCGCCGGGCGACCTGCTCATCCTGGACAACGACACGATGGTGCACGGGCGCGCCCCCTTCCGCGCCCGGTACGACGGCGGCGATCGATGGCTCAAGCGGGTGCTGGTCCGACTGCCGCGTACGCGCCCGGAGCCCGAACGACGGGAGCACGGCTACCACCAGGATCCGGTCTACCCGGACGCCATCTCGCGGTCCGAGCAATGTGCCCCGGATCACCCTTGAGCCGGTGAATCCGCGCCGGCCGCATCCGTCCTCCTGGTGTGGACGACACGATATGGCGAAGGGCCTCCGAGGCGAGCCTGGTGATCCGTACCGACTTCGCGCACGAGGACGAGTGGACCCGGTTGCGGGCGGCGATCGTCGAGCCGCAGACCGAGGACGAGTTCGAGGCGCACGTCGAGTTCGTCGACGACCGGGCGTACGAGGGGGTGACCCCGGAGCGGCTGCTGCGCCTCGTACCGGCCGATTCGAGCGAACGGTTCGTCTTCCTCGTGGACACGGAGACGCTCACGCACCCCGATCGGCCGGTCCTCGTGCTGAACCTGTACGACTGGGTCGAGGGCCTCGAAGACCAGGGCAAGGGACCACGCTACGGAGACACGTTCCGGGTGGTCCCGGCTGAGGTGCACTCCGTGGAGGCCAACCTGGCGCTGGCGAACATGGACTGGGAGGAGTTCGCGGACGGCGTCGACGACGACGGCGTCTTCCGCGGCTTCGAATAGACCGTACGGCCCGGCACCGGACCTGCCGGTGCCGGGCCGTACGGCGGGGTCACTCCTGGAAGTGGCCCGGGCCGAAGACCTGCCAGACCGGGGTGCGCGGGTCGGCGATCGAGCGGTACGGGGCGGTGAAGCTCATCGCCTGCGAGGTCGACCGCTTGATCGCCCAGAGGGTCGGCTGGCCGCCCGAACGGTCCCACGCGATGCCCTGGCCCTCGACGCCGGGCAGGTCGACGGTGGCGACCCAGCGCAGCTCCGCGCCCGCGTCCGGCAGCGTCATGACGTACGCCTCGCCGAGGTCGTGGCCGGTCAGCCAGAGCCGACCGTCCGGGCCCCACGAGCCGCCGGAGTTGCTCATCGGCTTGAACCGGTCGAGGATCGCCTTCGGGATGTTCCACGCCTCGACGACCTGGAAGTGGTCGTCCAGCTTGACGACCTGCGTGTTGTACGTGCCGCCGTACGGCTCGGTCTCGCCGTCCGGGACCTCGTCGTAGTTGGCGAAGCCCGCCCACCACGCGCCGTCGTGCCGGTCGAGCCAGGTCAGCGAACCCCGGTAGATGCCGAAGCTGTGCGTGTCGACGTGCCGCATCGTCCTGGTGTCGAAGACCTCGATCGAGCTTTCCATCGGCGACTCGTCGTAGTTGGAGTGCGCGACGTACAGCTTGTCGCCGACCACGGCGGCGCTGTCCATGTGGATGATCGGGCCGTCGTCGTCGGAGACGAACTGGAGCACCGGCGCGCCGGTGGCCCGGTCGTGCTTGGTGATCTTGCGGTTGTCCACCACGTAGAAGTACTTCTTGTCGACCGCGACGGCCTGGCGGGCGTCGAACGTCGGGTACGCCCGGACGAGCGTGGCGGCGAACGTCGGCGGCGTGGCCGCGGCGGCCTGCGCCGCGGGCACCATGGCGTCGGCGGGCGCGGGGAGCGCGTGGGCGGGCGCGAGGGCCGCGCTCAGGGCCACGGCCCCGACACCCAGCGAGGCGGCGAGTCCGACGGCTATCTTGGTACGGGCGATCACTGTTCCTCCTACCGGCACGTTTCTGTCGACGGGGCGGCGTCGCCGCCGCGACCGTACGAGCGTGCCGATGACCCGCGCAGCCGACCTGGGCGGCCGTCAGCCCCGGGGAGAAACGTCCCTGCCTCGGCGTTCGGGCACGCGAACGCGGTCCGACGGCCGGATTAATTGATCAAGAAGCGGTGGCGCGGCGCATGCTCCGCCACCGGCGCTCGCTCCGACTACGCGTCGGCGTACCGGCGGGCCAACCGCGCGCAGGCGTCCTTCAGTTCGGCCGGGCCAACGACGGTGAAATCGGCCTCGAACCTGCCGATGGCGGTGGCCAGCCCGGCCCATGACCACGAGCCCAGGACGAGCCGGCAGCGGTCCGGGCCGAGCGCCTCCACGACCCCGTCCCGCAGGTAGCGGGAGACCACGGCGGCGGGCAGGTCGAGGATCACCTCCCCCCGGCAGGGCCAGTCACCGGACCTGCTGGCGCCCCGGAACCGGTTCGCCACGAAGGCGGCCACGTCCCCACCGGGCAGCTCCCGGGGGACGAAGCGGGGACCGGTGGGCACCCGAGGGGTGATCCGGTCGACGCGGAAGGTACGCCAGTCCTCGCGGTCGAGGTCCCAGGCGACGAGGTACCAGCGCCCGCCCCAGGTGACGAGGTGGTGGGGCTGCACCCGGCGCGGCGGGGACTGCGCGGCGTCGTCGGTCTCCCCCGGCGCGACCGCCGGGACGTAGTCGAAGCGCAGCACCTCGCGGGCGTGCACGGCGGCGCTGAGCGCCATGAGCACGCCGCGGTCGACCGGCGGGTCCGGTCGCGTCGTGGGGCGTTCGACGGCGGTGATCTGGAGGGTGTCGATCCGCCCGCGCAGCCGCGCGGGCATGACCTGCCGTACGGTGTGCAGCGCCCGCGCCGCGGCCTCCTCGATGCCGGCGCCGGCGGTGACGGCGACCTGGAGCGCGATGGCCAGCGCGACGGCCTGCTCGTCGTCGAAGAGCAGCGGGGGCAGGTTGGAGCCGGCGGCGAGCCGGTACCCGCCGTCGGGCCCCTTGGACGCCGCGATGGGATAGCCGAGTTCGCGCAGGCGGTCGACGTCGCGGCGCACCGTACGCGGACTGACCCGCAGCCGCTCGGCCAGCAGCGCCCCGGGCCAGTCCCGGCGGGCCTGGAGCAGCGAGAGCAGCGAGAGCAGTCGTGCGGACGTCTTCGGCATGGTTCTGATTCTGCCTCCAGAAGCGGACACTTCCTGACCGCTTCCCCTGCGACCGTTGTCGCGTCCCACCCAGCGACACCGGCCACTCGGCTACACCGAACACTCAGCCAACCGACCACTGCACGACACCCACTACTGGGCGACACCGACCACCCAGCGAGACCGAGCGAAAGGGCCCGAGCGCCGTGCCGGACACGATCACGTCCCCCGCCACCATTGACTCCCCCGCGACCCTCGACGCCGAGCGGAGCGATCTGCTCGCCGCGCTCGCGGAGGCGCGATCCGCCCTGACCAGGACCGTTCGCGGGCTCACCGACGAGCAGCTCGGCGAGCGCCCGACCGTCAGCGCGCTCTGCCTGGGCGGGGTGGTCAAGCACGTCACGGCCATGGAGGAGGGGTGGCTCCGCTTCGCCGTCGAGGGCGCCTCGGCGATGCGGTACGACCTGCCCGAGGGGGTCACCTGGGCCGAGATCATGGCCGGTACCGCGCGCGAGGTCCCGCAGTGGATGATCGACCACGAGAACGGCTTCCGGATGCTGCCCGGCGAGACGCTGGCGGGAATCCTCGCGCGCTACGAGGAGGTGGCCGCCCGCACCGAGGAGATCGTCGCCGCCCTGCCCGACCTGTCAGCGACGCATCCACTGCCGGATGCCCCCTGGGAGGAAGCGACCGGGGCGGTGTGGAGCATCCGTCGGGCGCTCACGCACGTCGTCATCGAGACCGCCCAGCACGCGGGGCAGGCCGACATCCTGCGCGAGACCCTCGACGCGCAGCAGGCAACCTGAGCGGAGCCGAGACCGCCCGACCGGCGCTCGTCCCGACCGGAGCGGCCGGAGCACCCCGGGTGGGATGCTCCGGCCACCTTCACCCGACCGAAGGGATAGGGCGTGCGGACCCCGCTGACCGGTACGCCCCGCGCCGCCGTCCCCCCGGTCGGGGGCGGCACACCGGACCGGTGGAACCCCCGCCGCCTCCCGATGCCTTGGTGTGGATGTACGGGTACCTCGGCGAACGGGAGTGTCGCGATGAGTGAACGGGTGGAACAACTGTTGGAAGAGGCGGTCGCCGACGTGGCGCCGCGGATCGCGGACCCGGCGGCGACGGTGGTGCGCCGGGGCCGGGTGGCGCGGTTTCGGGCGGTCACCGCGTCGGCGGTGGCGGTGCTCGCCGTGGCCGGCGGCGGGGTCGGCGTGGCCGCGCGGCTGAGCGCGGATCCGGTGCCCCCGCCACCGGTGGCGGGCGTGCTCGGCGAGCCGGAGCCGCCCCGGGTGGTCGACGGGAAGATCGTCGCGGGCAACGCGACGATTCCGGTACCGCCGGGGTGGCGGGTTGTCCCTGACGGCCCGCCACGCTGCGGGATGCAGGAAAAGGCCGTGCTGATCTCCGGCCCCGGGCAGCGCGGCTGCACCCTGGCGCCCATCGAGATACAGAGCACCTCCGCGGTGATCCCATTCGGACGCGCCTTCGCCCTGGCCCCGCCGAGTCCGTCCGTGAGCGGCCCGCACCCGCCGGGCTCGGACCGAACGTTCGTCCGCGCGATCCTGGCCGTCGAGGCACCGCACATGCTCACCCTGCCCGGTGGCGAGCCAGGCTGGCTGGTCACCGACACCGCCAGCGAACGCGGGAAGGCCAACTACGACAACACCCTCGTGCTGCCCTGGTCGCAGCTCTCGATCACGCTTCGCGTCGACGGCGTGGCGCAGCAGCGGTTCATCGACTCCATCCGCACCACGCCGCGCCCGACCACCCGACTCGCCCTGCCCGCGACGGCGGCCGAGGCGGAGTTGAGCCTGCCCCCGCTCAAGCAGGCCGATCGGGACTACGCCCGGTCGACGGATTCCGCGACGACCGGCGCGGTACTTCGGTTGCTCAACCGGCAGACGCAGATCGTCGATAACCGGCACGCCTGCGCGAGCCAGTCGCAGCCGACGGCCCGGCTCCTGCTCCGGACGGCTACGCTCCCGCCCTTCCCGACGGCCGGGACACCTGACGCCTCCCAGGCGGCCGAGCGGGCGGCGGCGGCCAGGAGTGCGACGATGATCACCATCGCGCTCGGGGACGGATGCCGGGAGGCGGTCTCCTCGCGCGGCGGTCGGGTGCGGCTGGACGAGGCCGCCTACCGGGAGCTGCTCGCGCTCATGGGGATCGGCGCCCGGTGAGCGGGGCGGAGCCCAACCGCGGGCCGGCCGGGTTCGCCGAGTTCGTCGCCGCCCGCTACCCGACCCTGGTGCGGTACGGCGCGCTGCTCACCGGCGACCGGGGCCACGGCGAGGACCTCGCACAGGAGGCGCTGGTCAAGACGTACCGGGCGTGGCGCAAGCTGCACCCGGACGGCGACGCCGAGGCGTACACCCGGCGGGTGATGACCCGGGCGGCGTGGCGCGCGGCCCGCCGGTTGTGGCGGCGGGAGGTACCGTCCGCCACGCTCCCCGAGCCTGCGCCACAGGAGCCGTACGACGAGCGCGACACCGCCCAGCTGGTGCTCGCCGCCCTGCGCCGACTGCCGGCCCAGCAGCGGGTGGTGCTGGTGCTGCGGTACTGGGGCGGGCTCTCGGAGGTGCAGATCGCCGACCAGCTCGGCTGCTCCACGGGTACGGTCAAGAGCCGGGCCAGTCGCGCGATCAGCGCCCTGCGCGCGGAGGACGGCCCCCTCGCCGGCGCCTTCACCGAACCGGAACCGGAACCCGTGCCAGTACCGGCGAGCACGGCCGTTCCCTGAGCGGGCGCCGCGACGGTCAGCCGAAGGAGAGCCAGCGGAGCCCGGCGCGGTCGATCTCGGCCCGCTCGGCATCGCTGAGCGGCAGGCGGCCGGTCGCCTTGCGGATGAAGGTGAGCCGGTCCCAGCCGAGCGGCGCGTCCGTGCCGAGCGGGTTCCCGCCGAGCAGCAGGTCGGCGACGACCCGGGCGGCGGGCTCGGTCAGCCACGGCGGCCGGTCCAGCGCCGCCGCCAGGTCCAGCCCGTGCACGCCGACCTCGACCACCCGGGTGACCAGGAACTCGTCGAGCAGCATCGGATCGCCGTGGCGGGTACGCACCACCCGGTCCGGCGCCTCGGTCGCGAGCGCGGCCCGCACCGATCTCCAGGTACGCGTGAAGTCCTCGGCGAGTTCGCGTCCGCTCGCCACCTCGCCGGCCTCGCGGCGCGCCCCGTCGACGCGGGCCGCGTCGACGGCCGGGGTGAACTTCGCCGGCCCGTAGTAGCCGGCGGCGTCCACCTCGGCGCGGGGCGGCGCCGGCTGGCCGAGCATCACCGGCAGCCGCCCCAGCGTGGTGCGGACGTGCGCCAGCAACTCCGCGACGTTCCACGGTGGGCAGCCGGTGGGCCGGTCGAAGTCGGCCTCAACCAGCCCGGCCAGCACCGTCGAGAGCCGCTCGCACTCGGCCCACAGGGCCTCCCGTACGGTCACGGGCCCGACGGTAACAGCCCGTCCGCGCACCGGCCGGGCCGCGACGGACCGGACCGCGGGCGTGGCCGCGCTCGGCCGCCGGCTCAGCCGCGCTCGGCCGCGGACCCGGCCGTGGTCGGTCGCGGGCTCAGGCGCGGGACCACCCGGTGCACGGTGGCCAGCACCGTCGCCATGGCCAGGCAGGCGGCGCCCGCGATCCCGGCGGCGCTGCCGGCGTACGCGGCGAGCAGCCGGCCCTGGCCGAGGTCCTCCGGCATCGCCACGATCGAGCCGTCGGTGAAGCCGAGCGCGACCGCCGCCGCGACCACGAGGACCAGTCCGGTCAGGACCAGCAGGGCGACCACGCCCCGGTGCGCGTCCGCCCGGTCGGCCTGGGCGCGTTCGTGCTGGGTGGCCAGGAGCAGGAGTCCGGCGACGGCGGCCCAGGCGCCGACGACGAGCACGGCCCCGACGGCGTCGCTGGGGCGGTGCCAGCCCGCCGAGAGGGTGGCGACGCCCGCGAGCGCGGTGTACGCGGCACCGATGATCGCGCCGGCCGCCCGCAGCCGCCTCGGCAGCACGAGGATGAGCGCGGCGGCGACCGAGGCGGCGATCGAGGTGTGCCCGCTCGGGAAGCTGTTGCCGGCCGCCGCGCGTTCGGGGTCCACGCCGAAGTCGGGTCGGGCGAGGGTGTACTTGAGCACCTGGTTCGTGATGTTCGCGCCGGCGACCAGGAGCATCGCCACGATCGCCAGGCCGACCCGGCGGCGGATCAACGCGATGAACGCCAGCACGGCGGTCGCCGCGAGCAGGGAGACCACCGACATCGCGTTCAGTACGTTGTCGACGATCCCGTCGACCCGGTCCTGCCCGATCGTGTTGCCGGTGAGGGCGGCGGTGTCCAGCCATTGACCGTGTCGGGTGTGTACGGCGAATCTCCAGACGACGACGAGGGCCGCCACCTGTAGTGCGGCGAGGAATACCAGCCAGGTGGCGACGAGGCCGCCTTTCCTCCCCTCCGCCCGCGTAGCCTTTTCCACTTCCGGGGATGCCTCGCCCACGGTCAGCACCATTTCCACCACCCGATCACGTTCGCCGCCCAATGCTGCCCGGCCCGCGACCGCCCTGCCCCGTACCGGGCGGCGAGCCGACTCTTTGGTCACCCGAGCCCGGCGCGGCTAAACGCGTACCTGTTCGTCGCGCGTGTCGCCGCGCCGTCAACGTGGCGGCGGGGTTCCGGGACGGCGGCGGGCGGGCGCCCCCGGGCCGGTGGTTGCGGGCCGGGTGGTCGCGGGCCGTCCTCGGGCGGACCGGTCGCCGGGTCACAATTTTGTATTGTATTAACTTTGTACGTTGACCGGTTATCGTGCCGATGCTGTCGTAGCTGATGACGGCGCTGTCACACCTGGAGACGGCGAACGGATTGCCGTTCCGCGCGAGTCTGGCCGCGCCGCCGGCCGTTCCCGCTCGGGCGGTACCACCTGTTTCCGCGCCCGAGAGACGGACTCACATGCCGGTTGGAATTCAAAATAGATCCGTTACCGACCCCGGTTCCTGGCGCGCGGTGATCCGCGCGGAGGAGCGCGACGAGCCCGACGGTTCCTTCCTCGACGACCCGCAGTCCCCGCTCTTCGCCACGGCCGAGGCGCGCGGCGAGGTGGCGTACCTGCGCGCGCTGGGCGCGCCGTGCGGTTCCGGGGTGGTACGGGCCCGCTTCGCCGACGAGATCCTCGCCGCCGCCGTCCGCTCCGGTGTCCGTCAGGTGGTCTGCCTCGGCGCCGGGTACGACACCCGCGCGTTCCGCCTCGCACTCCCGGCCGACCTCACCCTCTTCGAGCTGGAGTCGCCGGAGCAGCTCTCCGCCAAGCAGCGAGTCCTCGACGGGGCCGGACTGGTCCCGTCCTGCCGCCGCCGGGCGGTCGGTACCGACCTGCGCGGCCAGTGGCTGCCGGAGCTGCTCGCCGCCGGCTACCGTCCCGGCGAGCCGTGTCTGTGGATCGCCGAGGGTCTGCTGCACTACCTCGACCGGTCGGCCGCGGACCTGCTGATCGCCACCGTCACCACGGTCACCGCCCCGGGTTCGAGCCTCTTCTTCGACGTGCACGGCAGCCTGTTCCACCACGACCCCGCGCACCGGCGGTACCTGCGGTTCCTGCGCGGGCACGGCGCGCCGTACGCGGAGGGTTTCGACGACCCGGCCGGCTGGCTGACCGGGCACGGCTGGCGGGCCGAGGCGTACCTGCCGGCCGACCTGGCCGCGGGTCGCTGCCCCTGGCTGCCCGTGGTGCCCCGCCGGCTGCTCACCGACCACCGGCACGTCTGGTACGTGCACGCCACGATCGGTACCGCCGCGCCACGCTGAACGCCCCCCACTCGGGCTGGGCCGCGCGGCGGACCGGCGACTAGATTAGGCATGCCTAAGGGCCACCGGAGCGCGGCGCATCCGGTCGAATCGAGCGGGAGGTGGCGGGTGCGGTCGAGGGCCGGGCGGGACGAGCCGGAGTCCCTCGCCGAACTGCTCGGCGGCGGTCGCGGTGCGGTCGACGCGTCCCTGCCGCCCCTCGCCTTCGGCGTGGGCTGGCTGGTCGCGGGGCGGTCGATCTGGGGTGGCGTGATCGCCGCGCTGCTGGTCAGCGCCGCGGTTGCCGGCTGGCGCTGGCGGCGGGGCCACCGGCCACGGGCCATCCTGGTCGGGCTGCTCGCGGTCTTCGTCGCCGCGCTCGTCGCGTTGCGTACCGGCCGGGCCAGTGACTTCTTCCTGCTGCAGCTCGTCTCGAACGCGGCCAGCGCGCTGGCCTGGCTGGTCAGCATCGCGGTCCGCTGGCCGCTGCTCGGCGTGGTGGTCGGTACCGTCCTCGGCCAGCGCGGGCGGTGGCGGCGCGACCCGGCGCTGCTGCGGGCGTACCGTCGGGGCAGCGCCGTCTGGGTGCTCCAGTACGTGGTCCGGCTGGCCGTCCTCGTCCCGCTCTACTACGCCGACCAGGTGGTCGCCCTGGCCGCCGCGCGGGCCGCGCTCACCTGGCCGCTGGTGACGGCCTGCCTCGCGGTGAGCTGGTGGGTGATCCGGCGTGCGCTGCCGCCCGGGCACCCCGGGCTGCGGCATCCGCAGGAGCCCGCCCCGGCCGGGAATTTCGCCGGCTGACGGGAATTCGGGCCGGCGGCGACAAAGCTGGCGCTCCGCCGGAAAGCCGGCGGGCCGCGGGGCCGGCGACCGTGTGAAAGATCCGGTAGCGGGGTGAAAGTACCCGGGGCGGGGCGGGGCCGACGCGGAATCGCACGCGTGGCAGGACACGCCGGACGCATAGAAGGAGAGGCCACCACGGGGGAAGTGGCCTCTCCCAGGCTGTACCTTACTCCTTGTCCGGCCTCGACACGAGACGGGCCGCTCCGGAGATCGAAAAACCGTCGACCGCTCGGAGCGCCGGCGCCCCCGCGACACTGGAACCGGGCGAGCGACACGTGACGTGCCACCCGCCCGGGGGTCGGTGCCCGGCGGTCGAGCGCCGGGGGGTGGTGAGCCGGCCGGATCCGCTGCGTTGGCCAGTTCCGGCCGGCCCACCACTGCGTGGCCTGACCGTGGGAATCAGGCCGTCCAGGTGACCGGTGTGCGACCGGTCCGCTATGGTGCGGTGCTCTCAGGGGCTCGCCCGGGTAGTACCCGCGCGGCCCGGTGTTGACGCGCCCCGGAGGTCGGCGCCGGTGGCGACGCGCGCCCCGGGACCGACGCCCGGCCTCTCGCCGGTCCGGGTCCGGCCGGATGTCGCGGCGACGCCGCCACACCCGACCGGCCCGGTGGCCGTCAGCCGTTCGGGAACAGGTTCCCGAAGTCGGCGAAGGCCATCGCGATGTCCGACTGGGCCCAGAACCGGTGGTAGTTGAACGACGGTACGGCGCCGCCGTTCAGGTACGCCTGGACCTTGGGCCACTCCGGGTCGTTCTTGTAGAAGGAGCGGATGTCCACGAAGCTCTTGCCCGGGGCGATCTGGTCACCGTTGGGCATGTCGCCGGACCAGCCCGGCGGCAGGTAGAGCCCCTGCCCGGTCGAGGCGTTGTAGACGTCGTCGAACCGGTTGTAGTCGGCCCGGGTCTCGGTGGTCGAGATCCCCTTCGACTCGGCGTTGGCGTAGAGCGCGTCGAGCAGCCCCTTGGCGGTGTTCTTCGCCGAGGTGTTGCCGGACTTCGCCGCGTACCACATCAGGGTCCGGGCGTACGCCGCGGCCACGCCCACGTCCTTGCCCTTGGCCGTGACGGTGACGTGCAGGTTGGTGTTCGCCGCCGGGCTGGACGGGTTCCAGGTGGCCGGGGCGCCGGTCCACTGCATGTCGGACGGGATCTCGAAGTTCGCGCCGGTACCGATGGTGGTGTTCGCGATCGCCCACGGCACCCACTTGTCCAGGATGGCCTTGGCCTTCGCGTTGCCGGTCACGTAGTACAGCTCGGCGACCCGCTGCAGGGACCAGACCTGCATGCCGAACCACTGGTTGCTGCCCGGGTCCTCGTAGACGGGGTGGTCGTCGTAGAACATCCCGTAGAAGGTCGGCTTGCCGGCCGGCGGCTGGGCGTACGCGCCGTCCCAGCTGTTGGTCGCGCCGCCGGCGATGGCGCCCTCGGCGGACTGCAACCACTGGTAGAACTCCAGCTGCCGGTTGAGGCTGTTGGTCCAGTCGGTCACCGCGGTCGGCGACTTGGGCTTCAGCTCCGCCACGTTGGTCAGCGCCCAGGCCGTGAACGGGTTCTGGTAGCCGAAGTGGTTGTGGCTGGAGCCGATCCGCCACGACCAGCCCGCGGAGGTGTCGGTCGCGCCGCCCCAGGCGTAGTACCAGGAGAGCAGGTAGTGCATGGAGTCCTTGCCGGTACCGGCCGGGCAGGTCGTCGGCCCGACGCAGTTGCCGATCTTCTTGAAGTACTTGTCGAACATCGCGTAGCGCAGGTAGTCGCCCATCTTGGCGGCCTTCGCCACGGTCGCCGCCACGTCGGCCTGCTTGCCCTGCTCCTTGGCCCAGGTCAGGGCCCAGTAGGCGGCCTGAATGGCGCGCGCGTCCGCGTCCGGCGCGTTGGTGTACTTCCACTGCTTCGCCGGGGCGTTCGCCTCCTTGATGGAGATGTCGAGGAAGCCGTTCGGGCCGCCGAAGGCGAAGGTCTCGCAGGACGGCTGCGGCACGGTCTCCCAGACCGACTCCTGCGGGCCCCGCTGGAAGGTGTTGATGTACGCGGGCCGGGTCGTGCCGTCGCCGCACCGGCCGAAGCCGTACGTGTTGTCGACGTCGAGCAGCCAGTGCATGCCGTAGATGTCGCCGGTGCCGTACGCGCTCTGCAGCTCGCTGCGCAGCGGGTCCACCCCGACCGGCACGTTGGGCTCCAGCTGCGACGGGTACTGGCTGGGCAGGTTGTGCTCGGCCGCGTACTGCGGGGTGCCGTTGACGCCCGCGGTCGGCTGGTCGTTGTGCGACGGGATGATGTACTTCTCCATCACCGTCCACGCGTTGTTGAACGGCGCCCAGTTCTGGGTCGCCCGGCCGTACTGCGCCTCCAGCCAGATCCAGAAGCTGAACGCCTCGGAGGTGGTCTCGTGGCCGTGGTCCGGGGCCTCGACGATCAGCGTCTCGATCGAGTGGTACGGCACGCCCTCCGGGCTGAAGTAGCCCGAGTTCTTGATCTTGCCGTACTGCTCCAGGAACCGCGCCTTGTAGACGTTGTCGCCGCCGCCCGGCGTGTCGTTGTCGATCTCGGTGGCGACGATCGCCAGCGGCGCGTACCCGGTGGCCGAGGCCGTGAAAGTGGCGGTACCGCCGGCGGTGTCGGTGTCCTCGGCCGCGCTGACGGTGAGGTTCACCCCGGTGTTCCAGTTGGCCGTCGTCAACGTCGCCGACGTGGGCGTGACGCTCAGGTCGGTGTCACCGGTACGGGCCACGCTGACCGCCACGTTGCCCGAGGGCGCTGCGCTGAGCTTGAGGTTCACCGACGAGCTGCCGCCCTCGGTGACGCTGACCGAGGAGGGGGTCGCCACCAGCACCGGGCCGGAGCTGCCGGTGACGGTGAACGCCTTCTCGTCGGTGGCGGTGAGATTCGCGTTGTCGTACGCCCGCGCCTGCACGGTGTAGCTGCCGGCGGGCTGGTCCTCCAGCAGGTAGCTGTACGGCGCCGTGGTGTCGGTGTTGACCAGCAGGCCGTTGCGGTAGAACTCGACCTTGGCGATGGTGCCGTCGGGGTCGCTCGCGGTCGCGGTCAGCGGCACGTCGGCCGGCGCCACGAACGGGCCCGCCGGCACGCTCAGGCTCACCGTCGGGGGCTGCTGCGTGGGCGCGCCGTTGCAGGTGACCCCGTTGATGGAGAACGAGGTGGGGCGCGGGTTGCTGCCGCTGAAGGAGCCGTTGAAGCCGATGCCGGTGGAGGCACCCGTAGCCAGGTTGCCGTTCCAGGACATGCTCGTCGCGGTCACCTGGTTGCCCGACTGGGTCCAGTTCGCCGACCAGCCCTGGGTCACCCGCTGGTTGCCGGGGAACGTGAACCGCAGGGTCCAGCCGTTGATCGGGTCGCCGAGGTTCTTCAGGGTGAGGTTGGCGCTGAAGCCGCCGCCCCACTCGTTGGTCGCGTAGACGACGTCACAGGCGACGGCGGCGTGGGCCGCGCCGGCGGGCAGGGTCACCCCGCCGACGACCAGCAGACCGGCGGCGAGCATGGCCACCCGGCGCCGTCGCGGGCCCGCCGTGGCGGGCCGCTCGACCACGGGCGTCGCCACGCTGAGCTCGGTGGCGGCCCGTCTTGCCCAGAGTTTCATTGCTCAGTGTCTCCTCGCGGGACCAGGCCGGGGCCCTGCGGCCTCGGCGGGGCGCCTCCTGCGCGGCGGTGCGGTGCGGCCGCGCGGGGGACGAAGGCGCCCGGAAAGGTGGTCAACCCGTCCCGGACCGGGGGTCGGCTTCACGACGGCAACGCCGGGCCGAACCGCGGAGTACGCCAGGGGGCGGCGGCTCCGGTCGGTGCAAGGGGGCGCCGTACCGAAACTCGGATGCCCTCGGCGGCCCGCGTCGCGCGGTGTGTGGCTCCCTACCGCGATATTTCGACAGTCTTGCATGGGAGCGCTCCCGCAGCAAGTGGCGGCGGGTGTGGCTCCACTGGGGACGGCGCTGCGGCCGGGCTGACCTGCGCGACGAGGAGTCGGGGAAAGCACGGCGGAGTTTCACCGAGGTTGGTGCGGTGTTTCGATCTTGTTTTGGGTCTTTCACAAAGCCGTGACGCGGGCTACAGTCGCATCCATCGATGGGAGCGCTTCCATCGATACAGGTCCACTAAGTGATGCCAGCACGGGCGCCGCGCCGCAAGTGGGCGCGGCACCAGGCTCAGCCGAAGGGGCTGGGGGCGGGCCAGCCCGGACTCCGCCGCCAGCCGATGCACCACCCTGAGAGGAGGTGGAACCAGAGCCACTCGCGTGGCCCGGCTCCCGCGCGGCACGCACGACCTGGACGCCAATTCCGCTCGTGCGTGTGTGTAACCACCGTGGGGACGGGGGTTGCCCTCCCCGTCCCCACACTAACCCCCACCGGCAAGGGGGAAATCGGTCGACAGGACAGGCGCTCCGCGCCCAACCGGTCGGCCGAATCTGTTATGAGCACCGGACGGCGGGCCGCCTCGCCGGCAGCGGACGGCCGCCGGCCGCCGCGGTCAACCGTGTACGTGGGCGCGGGCGATGGACGAGGCCCCACCCGACGTCATCGCCGATCGATCACCCATAGCGTCTTGCCGGCGTACCGCTACCCTGATTGGGAGCGCTCCCGGGCGCCGACGCGGATGGGCCCCACTCACGAGGAGACAACCCCATGTCCGTACTGACTCGGCGGCATCTGCTACGCCATGCCGCACTGTCCGCAAGCGCCGCCACCGCGGCCCGGGTGAGCGCGGGAACCGCCGCGACCGCCGGGGCGCTCGCGACCACGGCCGCCTGCGACGACGACCCCGATCCGAACGCCGATCCCGAGGCACCCCTCGGCCTGCGCTTCCCCGAGGGCTTCAGCTGGGGCGCGGCCACCTCGGCGTACCAGATCGAGGGCGCGGCCAAGGACGACGGCCGGGGCGAATCCGTCTGGGACACGTTCAGCCACACCCCCGGCCGCACCCGCGGCGGGGACACCGGCGACGTCGCCGCCGACCACTACCACCGGTACGCCGCCGACCTGGACCTGATGAAGGAACTGGGGCTGCGGACGTACCGGTTCTCCATCTCCTGGCCCCGCATCCAGGCCGACGGCACCGGCGAGCCCAACCAGCGCGGCCTGGACTTCTACCGCCGGCTCGTCGAAGGGCTGCGGGAGCGCGACATCGCCCCCATGGCAACGCTCTTCCACTGGGACCTGCCGCAGGCGTTGCAGGACGCGGGCGGCTGGGAGTCCCGGGAGGTGGCGTACCGCTTCGCCGACTACGCCGACGCGGTCTTCCAGGCCCTCGGCGCGGACGTGCGCGACTGGCTGACCATCAACGAGCCGAAGACCGTGGTGCAGAACGGGTACATCCACGGCCACCACGCGCCCGGCAAGCGCGACGAGGCCGCCGCCTACCTGGTCGCCCACCACCTCCAGCTCGCGCACGGACTCGCGGTGCAGGCGTTGCGCGCCACCGGCGGCGCGAGCCGGATCGGCCCGGCCCTGAACCTGCACCCCTGTTACCCCGCCGACGACAGCGCCGAGGCCGCCGCCGCGACCCGCCTCTACGACGGGTACGAGAACCGGCTCTACCTGGACTCGATCATGAAGGGCGGCTACCCCAGCGACGTCCTCGACGACCTCGGCCCGGACAGCCGGATGGTGCGTGGGATCCGCGACGGCGACGCGCACATCATCTCGACGCCGGTCGACCTGATCGCCGTGCAGTACTACACACCGATCTACGTGACGGCCGGCGGTGGCACGGTGCAGAAGTGGCCCACCTCCGAGGCGAACTGGCAGCAGATCTACCCCGACGGGCTCTACGACACCCTCGTCCGGGTGCACCGCGACTACGGCCCGATCCCGCTCACCATCACCGAGAACGGCCTGCCCACCCCCGACACCATGGGCGCCGACGGTACGGTCGACGACGCCGGACGGGTCCGTTTCCTGCGCGACCACTTCGCCGCCGCGCACCGCGCCATCGCCGAGGGCGTACCGCTGAAGAGCTACCACGTCTGGTCCCTGATGGACAACTTCGAGTGGGCCGAGGGGTACGAGCAGCGCTGGGGCATGATCTACGTGGACTACCCGACGCAGCGGCGCACGTTCAAGCGCAGCGCGCACTGGTACCGCAAGGTGATCGCGGCGAACGCCGTGTAGGTTCCCGGCCCCCGGTCCCGCTCGGGTGGGGCCCGTCGTACCCGGCCAGGTCGGCACACGCCTGACGGGAATCGTCGGGCGCGACGGACCCCACCCACCGCCGCCGCGCGTGCGCCGCCGGTCCGCCCCCACGGCGGTCGCCCCGGGCGGACGCCCCCGGTCCGGCGCCCCGGGCGGGCGAGGCGGGCCGGGTTCACCACCAGCACGCTCCTAAGTGGAAATGGTGGTCTGCTCTTTCCGTACGAGTCACCAAATGGACACTTTGCGCAATGTAATCTTCCGTGCGTCGATGTGGTGGATCTCGGGAAAGGCACGACCACTGTGACGCCCCACGATGGCTTGACCTCCTGTGACGGTGCCCGACGGCAGGACGCGGAGCATCGCATGGCGAAAGTCCACCAGACCCACGCCCGTCCGCTGTTGCGGTTCCTCATGGGGTTGACCCGCAACGAGCGGCACGCCGCCGAGGACCTGCTCCAGGAGACCATGTTGCGGGCCTGGCAACACCTCGACTCGGTACCGACCGAGGAGGACAAGGCCCGGCGCTGGCTCTTCACGGTGGCGCGGCGGATCGCCATCGACGCGGCCCGGATGCGACAGGTCCGGCCGACCGAGGTGAGCCTGCTCGAAGCGACGGACCTGGCCATGGAGGACCACACCACGGGCAGCGCGCTGGCCGTCCACTCCGTGCACGAGGCGTTCACCTCGCTGACCGACGCGCACCGGACGATTCTGCGGGAGATCTACCTGCGCGGATCCTCGGCCGACGAGGCCGCCGAGCGCCTCGGCGTGCCCGTGGGGACCGTGAAGTCCCGGGCCTACTACGCGCTGCGGTCGCTGCGCAGCGCCATGGGTCCCGCCGCCTGACCGCCGCACCGCCATCCCGCCGGGCGGCGGCCCGGCGCGTTACCCGGCGGGCGCCGGGCGGCGGGGACGGGCGTCACCCGGCGGCCGCCGGCACGGCGCCCGTCACGTCCGCCACGAGCAGCGTGCGGAGTTGGTCGACCGTAGGCGAGGAGAGCGTCCGCAGCCGGCCGGCCTGCCGGGTCACCGCCTCGTCGAGCACCTGCCGCGCGTACCGGCCGTTGCCGAAGGTCGGCGTCCGGGGTACCCGCTCGAAGTGCTCCCGGAGCGCCACCAGCGTCTCGCCCGGGCACTCGTACCCGCTCGTCAGCGCGAGCCGCTGGAAGATCGCGACGAGCTCGTCCGGGCTGTAGTTCGCGAAGTGCACGCGCCGGGAGAACCGGGAGGCGAGTCCGGCGTTGGCCGACAGGAACGCCTCGATCTCCCGCTCGTAGCCGGCGGCGATCACCACCACCTCGTCGCGGTGGTCCTCCATGAGCTTGACCAGGGTGTCGATCGCCTCCCGGCCGAAGTCGTTCTGCACCCCGGGCGGCGCCAGCGTGTACGCCTCGTCGACGAAGAGCACCCCGCCCCGGGCCCGCTCGAACGCCTCCCGGGTCCGCTGCGCGGTGTGCCCGATGTACTCGCCGACCAGGTCGGCCCGGGCCACCTCGACGAACTGGCCGCCGGCCAGCACGCCGAGCGCGGTGAGCAGGTCGCCGTAGAGCCGGGCCACCGTGGTCTTGCCCGTGCCGGGCGGCCCCGAGAAGACCAGGTGCCGCGAGAGCGACGGCGCCGGCAGCCCGGCCGCCAGCCGCGCCTGGGTGGTGGCCAGCAGGTCGATCATGTTGGAGACCTCCCGCTTGACCGCCGAGAGGCCGATCATGCTGTGCAGTTCGCCGAGCAGCCGGTCGACCTCCTCGGTACGGGAGTCGCCGGCGCGCACGCCGCCGCGGGGCGGCGCGCCGAGGTCCTGCGGCAGCAGTTGGGCGAGTTCGACCCCGGACGACGAGCCGCCCTGCTCGACCCCGGACGACGAGCCGCCCTGCGAGAGCCGGAACGCCTGGCGGCCGACCATCTCCTCGAAGACCTTGCGCGCCACCCGCGCGTTGCCGAAGTTGGCGTCCCGCACCATCCCGTCGAAGAGCCCGGCCAGGGCGATTCGGGTGTCGTACTCCAGCGAGTAGTGGTGCGTGCTGCACATCCGCTCGACGATGGTGACCAGTTCGGCGGTCGAGTAGCTCTCGAACTCGATGGTCTTGGAGAACCGGGAGGCCAGCCCCGGGTTGGAGGTGAGGAACGCGCGCATCTGCGGCGAGTACCCGGCGACGATGACGACCACCTCGTCGCGGTGGTCCTCCATGAGCTTGACCAGGGTGTCGATCGCCTCGCGGCCGAAGTCGTGGCCGGACCCGCCCTCCACCGGCGACAGGGTGTACGCCTCGTCGACGAAGAGCACGCCGCCGAGGGCCTCGGTGAACCTCTCCGCGGTCTTCACGGCGGTACCGCCGATGTGCTCGGCGACCAGGTCGGCGCGGGACACCTCGACCAGCTGACCGGTCCGCAGCACGCCCAGCTCGGCGAGGATCCTGCCGTAGAGGCGGGCCACCGTGGTCTTGCCGGTGCCCGGCGCGCCGGCGAAGACCATGTGCCGCGACATCGGCGGCGCCGGCAGGCCCGCGGCGGCCCGGCGCAGCCCCACCCGGTGCAGGCCGACCAGGGTGGCCACCTCCTGTTTGACGCCGGCGAGCCCGACCAGGGCGTCCAACTCGGCCAGCAGCGGGCTCGCCGGGTCCCGGTCCGGCCGGTCGGCGTCCGGCCGGGCCGACCCGGACGGTCGCGAGGAGGCGGCCGGCCGGGCCGGGGCGGGCGCCGCGGGTACCGGGGGCGTCGCCGGGAACACGGGCACCAGGTACCGCACCCCGTCGCCGCCGTTGCCGGCGAGCGAACCGCCCTCGACGCGTACGGGCTCGGTGGTCTCCACCAGCACGCCGTCCCGGGCGTTGTCGATGATCTCGCAGTCGTCGAGCCGGCCGGTGGCCCCCGCGGCGAACCGTACCCCCACCTCGCCGTCGTGCACCCGGCTGCGGATCGCGGTCACCCGGGCCCCCGGACCGGCCAACACCCCGGCGTCGCGGGCGCCGGCGATGTCGCACGCGGTCAGCGTCGCGGTCGCGTCCCTGCCCACGGCCACGCCGGTGCGCCCGTCGCGGACGGTCAGCTCGGTCGCCTCCAGGGCCGCCCCGGCGCCGACCTCGACCCCGGCGACCTGACACCGTTCGATCCGGCCCCGGCGCACCGTCGGACGCGCGCCCTCGGTGACCCGGATGCCGTGTTCGGCGCAGTCGCTCGCAACCAGGTCCTCAAGCAGTGGGGCGGCGGTACCGCTCAGCGCCAGCGCGGTGCGACCGCCCCGAATCGCCGTACCGCGGACGGACCCGCCCGAGGCGCCGGTGAAGAGCATCCCCGCCCCGTCGCCGCCGGTGATCTGCCCGCCGCCGAAGGTCGGCGCGGCCGTGTCGCCGACCGCCACCGCGGCCGACGCGCCACCCTCCACGCGGCACTCGGCGAACTCGCCGCCCGCCTCCTCGATCACCAGGATGCCGTGCCCGCCCGCCGAGCGGATCCGGGTGCGGGTGACCACCGGCCGGGCGGTGCCGGAGACCACGATGCCGTGCCCGCCGACCGCCCGCAGCTCGCAGTCCTCCAACACCGGCCGCCCGCCCGCGACCACCACCCCCACGCCGGGGGTGTCGTGCACGGTGGTGCCGGTCAGCCGGATCGCGCCGTCGTCCTCGACGGCGACCGCCGGCCCGTCCACAGCGCTGATGTCGCACCGTTGCAGGCTGCCGCGACCTCCGCGGACGCTCAGCACGGCCGACCCGCGTACGCCGGTGATCGTGCAGGCGCGCAGCACCGGGTCCGCGCCGCCGGTGGTGACCAGCCCGGAGGTACCGATGTCCCGGACCGTCGTACCGGTGATGGTGCCGGCGCCGGCCTTCTCCACGAGCAGCCCCGCGCCGGCGGGATTGCGGACCAGGCAGTCGGTCATCTCCAGCCGGCCGCCCGGCACGTGCACCGCCACCACGCCCCGCGCCACCACCTCGCAGTCGGCGAGGGTCGCGACGCCGCGCCCGACCTGCACCGCCGGCAGGTCCGGGCCGCCCCCGGCGAGCACCAGGCCGCGCAGCGCGGGCGCCCCGCCGGCGGCGAAGACCGCCACGCCGTCGCCGCCGTCCACGGTCACCGTGCCCCGGCCGTCCTCGGCCACGACGGTGACGTCGCCGGAGAGGTGCAGCTGTTCCCGGTACACGCCGGGCTGGACCACGACCGTCGCTCCAGGCTCGGCCACCGCCAGGGCGGCCGTGATGCTCGATTCGCATCCCGGGTCCGTCTGGGACACCGACACCACGCTCTTGATCACGCTGCGCCACCTTCGGGGACGGGCATCATTTCCGGTACGTCGGGTCGCCGGTACCGCCGGCCGGCCTCGTCCAGGCCCGGCGCGTACGACGACCGGGGCAGCCCGGGCCGGGAGCGGGTTCGCCGTGGCGCCTCCCGCAGCCGGGCCAGGACGCGTTCGAGGTCGTCGCTACCGCCCCGGCCACGGTGGGCCGCGGCCAGGTCGCGGAGCAGCACCCGGGCCGGCTCGCCCCGGCCGTCCGGCCGGTCGACGGCGAGCACGGTGAACCGGGCACCGGGCGGGAACAGGGCGGCGTCGCCGACGCCGAGCCCGGAGACCCGACGCGCGCTGACCGACCAGATCGCGATCTCCACGGCGGCCTCGGGATCCACCGGCGCGGCGGCGAGGTCCACGTCCAGGAAGGCCGGTTCGGCCAGCTCGTCGCCAGGCCGGTAGCCGGCCAGCACGTCGTGGCCGGCCGCGGTGGCCCGGAAGACCGGCCCGAACACCGACGGCAGGCGCTGCAGGCCGTACGCGGCGGTCCGGGCGAGCAGGGCCACCTGGTCCCGTTCGGTCTCGTCGCCGTGCCCGCGCAGGACCCGGTTGACCGTGTCGCGCTCCTCCAGCAGGTACGCCCGGACGGCGACCAGGCCGGCGACGATGTCGGCGGCCGAACCGGCGACCGCGCGCAGGCCGGGGTCCTCGGAGAGGCGGCGGGCGACGATGCGGGCGTGCGCGTCGTACCGGCCGTTGAGGGCCTGCCGGACGGCGGCCCGGTCCGGGGCGGCGTCCGGCTCCGGCTCGGGCAGCCAGAGCGCGGCCCCGGCGGCGTCCGGTCCGGGCGGTGCCGGCCCGCGCGGCTGCCGGGGCGCCGGAGCGGGCCCCGGGGGCGCCGGTGTGTCCCCGGCCGAGGGGTCTCCCGCGCCGGCGCCGCCCGCCGGGCGCGCGGCCTCGACCGCCGACCGGACGGGATCACCCGCGGTCGGCGGGTGGGTGGGGTCATCCCCGGCCGGCGGGCGCGCGGACCCGTCCGGGCTTGCCGGGTACGACCGTTCGTCCGGGGTCGCCGGCGGCGGGGCGGCCAGCGTGGCGAAGACCCGGTGCCGGCGCGCCGGGGACAGCAGTTCGCGCAGCTCCGCCGGGAGCGGGCTCGGTGCGGTGGGATCGGCGACCGGGTCCGCGCCGGACGCGACCGCCGGCGACCGGTCCGCCGCCGGCGCGGTACGGGCGCGAACGTGCGGTCTTCCGGGCTCCGGGTCGGCCGGCACCGGCACGGGCGCCGCGACCTCGGGCGCGACCTCGGGCGGGGACGCGGCTGCCGGTCCCGGTGCCGATGCCGCGCCGGGGGCGGCGGGCATCCCGGCGGAGGGGGCGGGTGTCCGGGCGGGCGTGGTGGGTGTCGGGGCGGCCAGGAAGGACCGGGCGAGACCGGACGGGGGCGCCGGCAGCACGGGACCGAGGACGTCGACGCGGCGACCGGCCGGGGTGCGCGGGTGGAACCGCCGGAACGTCTCCGCCGCCAGCGCGAGCCCGGTGCCGGTGAACCGTACGCCGGGATCCCCCGCCACGACCGGACGGCCGAGGGCGTCGGCGAGCGCGCCGATCAGCAGGCTCATCGCCGGGGCGGAGGTGACCTCGCCGGCGGGCACCACCAGCAGCGGGCGGGCGGCCGGGCAGACGGCGGCGAGGTGACCGGCGAGGACGCGGGGCGGCACCGCCCGGCCGTCCACCCGGAATCCGGCGACGTCCAGCGCGATCTCGACGACGAACCCGGCCGGCGACGCGGTGGTGAGCGTGGGCGGCCGGTCGCGGAAGCTCCAACCGGCCGGGGTGGCCCGGCCCGGCGTACCGGGCGGCACGGCCTCGGCCGCCGCCCCGGGTTCCCGCCCGCCGCCACCGTCGAGCGGCGCGCCGGCCGGTGGGGCGGGCGATCCGGCGGGCCGCGCGTCCGGGTCGGAGCGGCGCGGCCGGGCCGGCAGGCGGCACAGCGGCGGGCGTCCGGTCGGCAGGTGGGTGACGGCGCCGCCGACGGGTACGAGCGCCGGGCCGGCACCCGTACCGGTCATCGATGCCATTGGCGCCCCTTCCCTCTCCCCCGATGACATGTTCGACGGCCGGACGGCGCCAAAGTTCAACGGCTGTCCCGGTAGAGCCGCGTCAGGGCCCGGTGCACGGAGACCGCGTCCACCTCGGGCGCCCGGTAGCCGGCGGCGCGGATGTCGGCGAGCAGGTCGGCGTCGGGCGCGATGCCGTGCTCGGCCAGGTAGTACGCGCTGGCCTCGGGCCAGATCCAGCGCCCGTCGGTGTGGAACGCCACCGGCACCACGGCGCCGCGAGCCGGATCGGCCACGTCCTCGGTGTGGTTCGGGCTGATCAGCAGCGGGGCACCGGCGTCGAGGTAGCCGAGGACGCGGTCGCGCTCCTCGCCGGAGAGCCCGTCACGACCGGCCGGTACGACCGGACCGTCGCTGTCGAAGAGCCGCGCGACCCGGATCGGCTCGGCCGGCGCCGGCGCCCACAGCAGCGCGCCGAAGCCGAGTGCGGTGCGCTGGAACGCCGGCAGGGCGCCGGGCTCGGCGAAGACCTCGACCTGCGGGTGGGCCTCCCCGGCGGCGGCCAGCGCGTCCTGGAGGGCGGGTGCCACCGGGACCAGTACCGCGTCGTCGGCCGTGGCGGCCTGCACGAGGTAGACCCGCCGTGGCGCCGGCCACCGGGTGTCGCGGGCGGGGAAGCGAAAGGACCGCCACACGCCCAGGATCGCCACGCCCGCCACCTCGCCGCCGGAGACGGCCGCCCGTACCGCCTCGTCGGTCGGGTCGGCGCCGCCCGGGCCGTCGTACCCGGCGGTGAGGTCCAGACTGTACGGCACCTCGTCGCCGTAAGTCGCCAGGACGTCCGGCCCGACCGGGGCGAGCCCGAACCAGCCCTGCCCCTCCGTCTCCGAGCGCTCCAGCGCCGCCACCGCGTCGGCGTCCGCGCCCGCCTCGGCCAGGGTCGCCGCGAGCAGGTCGGCGTCGGCGGGGGTGAGCGCGATCCGGCCGGCCAGGGCCGCGAAGGTGACGGCCTGCGCGACGCCCAGCACGTCGCCGTCGGCGAGCCAGCGGCGCGCCTCGGCGGTCAGCTCGTCCGGCAGCCGACCGGCCGTACGCAGCAGCAGCCGGTGGTACGCGGCCACCCGGGCCGGCTCGACCCGGACGGTTTCGATCATGGACGCCTCCTCAGTGGCGGGAATCGACGGGTACGGGAACCGCGCCCACCTGGGCCGGCGCGGTCGGCGGCGCCGCGCCGCCGTGTTTGACCAGGACGGGTGCCACGGGTACGCCGAGGTGCGCGGTGAGCCGCCGGGCCACGTTGCGCAGCCAGCGGGTGACCTCCTCGGTCTCCGGCGCGGGCACCCGCACCTTCTGGCTCATGTACCGGCCGGACTTGTCGTTGACCTCCCAGCGCCCGGCCTCGGCGTTCCAGCCGATCTCGCCGCTGACCCGCGAGCGCGGCCGGTCGTTGGCGACCGCCCCGGTCTCCGGGTCGAACTCGACGGCGATGGTGGGGTGGCCCTGCCCGTCCAGGCGTTGCCGGAACTCCGCCAGCGCGCGCTCGAACTCGGCCGGATCGGCGGGACGCCCGCCGGGGTGGTACGCGTCGTACAGCTCGGTCCACTCGTCGTCGCCGAGCAGCTTGCCCATCTCCTCGCTGCCCACCCGGATGTGGCCCTCGGCGTCCACCGCGTAGTGCCAGTTCGCGCCGGTGTGCGAGAGCAGCAGCCCCGGCGGCAGGTCGGCCAGCCGGTACCAGAGCGGGTTGACCCGGGGGAAGCCGTCCGCGTCCTGCTCGGTCGGCTTCACCTGCTTGGCCAGGACCAGCGGGCCGTACTCGCGGTCCAGGTCGGCGCCGGGCGGCGGCGCGTCGGGCCGGACCGGGTCGGTGGCGGGGTCGGTGAGCGCGTCGAGCCCCGGCGTGGTGACCGGGGTGCCCGCGATCGGGACGTCGACCGCTCCGACCGGTACGAACAGGATCTGCGCCGGCCGGTCCGGCAGCCGCGCCGGCCGCCCGGTCTGCCCGTCCAGGAAGAGCACGCCGTGCGCGTCGTGGACGACGTTGAACGCGTGCCCCCGCTCGCTGCCCACCTGCCGGGTCACCACGACGCCGTGCGCCCCCGGGCCGGCGGCGGTCATCGCCGCAACGATCTCCGGGAAGCCGGCCACGGCGGTCAGGCCGCGGTCGCCGGCACCGCCCGAGTCGTTGGCGTACCGGACGAGATCCGCGGTCGGCAGTCCGGTCTCCCCCTCCTCCAGCGGCGGCGCCTGGAAGACGGTGCCGGGCTCGGTGCTGCTCAGGTGGGTGGCGATGACCGTGAGCACGCAGTTGGCCAGCCAGCCGCCGTCCGCCGGGTGCTTCCCACCGTCGTTGACCTGGCGCAGCCAGCCGTAGTCGCGCTCGAACGCCTCCTCCGGGTCGCCGTCCGGCCGCCACCAGGCCAACCCGTCCGTGCCGCCGTCGGCCGTACCCTCCCGCGCCGTCTCGTTCCCGCCGCTGAGCGCGGGCGGGTCCGCGACCGGGGCGCCGGCCCGCCGGGACTCCCGCTCGGCCCGCCGCAGCACGTCGTCGATGCTGGGCCGGCCGGTGGACGCGGCGGTCTCGACGAGGTGGGCCAGGTTCGGCGCGGCGTCCAGACCGGCGGGCAGTCGGGTCGCCAGGTACGGCCGCAGGATCGCGTCGGTGTGCCGGGTCCGCGCGGTGCCATCGGCCGGTACCGCCGCACGGCGCCGGGACGAGGACGTCGCCTCCTCCACCGGCGCGGGCGGTTCCTCGACCGGCCCGCGCCGCTCCTCCACCGGCCCGCGCCGCTCCTCCACCGGCCCGCGCCGCTCCTCCACCGGCTCGGGCAGCTCCGGCACCGATGCCAGCGGGCGCTGGAGCGGCGGCGGGGGCGGGGGCCGGAGCGGCGGTGGCGGTCGCTGGGGCGGCGGGAGCGGGGGCGGCTGCGACGGCGGCGGTGGCTGCCGGACCAGCGCCAGGTCCTCCGGATCCTCGGCCGTCGCGGGCTCCGGCGTCCCGTCGCCGATCGCGACGTACCGGGACTGGAAGTCGTCGAGCCGGCGGTAGTGCTCCTGCGCGAGCAGCCACCACTCCTCTTCGGCCGCGTCGCGCGCCCGCGCGGCCTCCTCCCACCGCGTCCGCGCGTCCGGGTCGGCGGAGCCGGCCTCGGCGTACCGGATCGCCGCCTCCTGCTCCGCCGCCTTGACGAACCGGTCCGCCGCCGCCGACAGCTTCGCCTCGCCCCGCACGATCTCCTCGAACGCGGTGCGGGCCTCGGCCGGGGCGCCGTCGTCGATGCCGAGGATCCGCCGGGCCTCGGCCAGCCCGGTACGGACCACCACCCGGATCTCCGTGTCGTCCGGGCTGGACCGCCGGTCGGAACCGGAGGCGTGACCGGTGAGCGTGGCCTCCAGCGTCGGGCGGGTGACGTACTCGACCAGCGCCGACGGGCCCTCGGGTTTGACGTTGCCGAACGACGTCGACCCGCTGTCCTCGCCGCTGGCCACCGCCGCCGTGTCGCCGCTGCCCGGCCCGGTGCCGGAGGTCTCCAGCGCCTGGTACGGGTCGCCCATGTAGCCGCGGCCCAGCAGCAGGCGGGGCATGTGGTTGGAGACCTCCAGGACGTGGTAGCCGCTGCCGGCGGTGGTCGAGTTCTGCCCGATGTGCTCGCGGTACACCAGCGAGTCGACCCCGGCGAGCCGGGCCGCCACCGGCGTCAGCCCCAGCTTCAGCATGGCCTTGCGCATCAGCACGTCGGTACTGGGTACGGCCGGCAGTTCGAGCATCTCCGGGGAGAGCAGCTGCGCGCTGTTCGGCAGCAGCAGGTCCGGCGTCAGCCCGGACCGGATCTGGAACGACGCCGGATAGCCGTCCTTGACCAGCCGGTGGCTCGCGCCGGCCAGCATCGTCGTCGTCAGCTGCTGCAACTCCTCCGCCGGGCCGAGGTCCTCCGGGGTGAACCGGGGCGGCACCAGCAGGCCGTTGCGGAGCTGCCAGCCCGGCTCCGGACCCGGCGTCGCCCCCGGCCGGTACGCTCCGGGCGAGTCCAGCCGCGCCGGCGGGTGACTGGTGCCCGTCGTACGCAGGTCGCCGGCCCAGCGGTCGACGGTGACCGGCGCGTCGAACGTGACCGTGCCCTCCGGCAGCGCCTTGCCGCGGTAGTACACCTTGATCTGGAAGGTGGGCCGGAGCACGATCCGCGCCTTCACCCCCCGGCCGGAGCTGATGTTGTTGGCCCGGCTCTCGTTCTCCACGGTCGAGGTGTGCCCCACCAGCCGCGACGAGGCGTACTGGTGGCCGCCGCCGATCGCCGCCTGCCTGCCGTGCGGGTTCAGGATGCCGGTGCCGGCCGCCCCGGCGAACGCCTGCCCGCCCCGGGCGGTGCGGTACACCTTGCTGGATCCCCGGGTGCCGACGGTCCGCAGGTCGATGTCGTCGTGGTCGGCCTGGAAACCCTCGAACTCGATCTCCTCCGCCAGCGTCGCCTCGAGCCGCACGTCGTACAGGCGCTGGGTGACGAAGCGGGTGTCGGCGTGGATCAGCGAGACCCCGCCGTCGAAGAGGTTGCCCCACGACCGGCGTACCCCGGCGCGCGACAGCAGCTGCATCATCCGGTGCCGGTTGAGCATCGGATCGGCGAGGCCGGTGCCGGTCAGCGCGTTCAGCACCGGTTGCAGCAACGCCCGCGACTCCGGCTGCGCCACCGCCGCGCGCAGGGCCGTGATCGCCGGGCCGACGAGCGACGGTACCCGCCGGAAGAGCTGGAGGCCCTGACCGGGCGAGCGGCCCGGCGGCAGGGTCAGCCCCGCCGCGCGGACCGCCGGGGTGACCGGGGTGGTGGTGCGCGGCCCCGCCGGCACCGTACCGCCGTCGGAGTCCGTCTCCAGCAGGCCCATCCGGACCGCCTGCTCCTCGCTGACCCGCAGGTACACGCCGTTGCGGATCACCGCGCTGTGCTGGACGGTCTTGTGGTGCTCCCAGCGGTTCGGCTGCAGCGGGTCGGGGACGAGCGACTTCGGGAACCGCGCCGGGTTGGTGACCTCGGCGGCGGCGGTCACCCGCAGGTCGGCCACGACCAGGTACGAGCGGGTCTTGCCCTTGCGGTTGTTCGCGTTGCGCTCGACGAAGCCGCTGACCTTGTCGCGGCTGCGCCGCAGTCGGTAGCGCAGCAGGCGTTGGTAGCCGGCCTGCGAGGTGGCGCCGCCGCCGTACCTGTCCTCCTGGGTGCCGGGCTTGCGTAGCGAGACCCCGCCCTGCACGCGGGCCTGGAGCTGGCTCTCCCGGGTACGCGAACCCCAGACCTGGGTACCGCCACCGGGCGCGTTCTCCGTCGTGATCTCGGCCTGCACCGGTACGAGCCGGGGCCGGGTGATCCGGGTGACCACGGCCACGTCGAGCTGCCCGCCGTCGTCGGTGGTGGTGACCGGCTCCAGATCCCACTGGGCCTCGGTCATCGCCGACAGGTTGGTGACCTGCCGGGTGACGGTGAGCCGGTCGGTGAGGTCCGCCCAGACCGGCATGCCCTCGGCGAGCGCCTCCGCGCCGCGCAGGCCGCCGAGCTGCCGGTTGGAGGCGCGGTCGCCGTAGTCCTGGGTGTCCCGCGCGGCCCGCCGCGCCAGGTCCAGCACGGCGGCGCTGCCCGGCATCGACTCGACGAACTGCCACTCGGTGACCGTCGTGTCGTCGTCGCCGTCGTTGCCGTTGCCCTGGGTGCCGTTGCCGTGGGTGCCGTTGCCGTGGGTGCCGCCGGTCCTCCGGTCGACGAAGTCCCGCAGGGTCGTCAGGTCGGTCTCGGTCCGCCGGGCCAGCGTGCCGCTCTCCCGGCCCTCCACCGTCAGCGGGTGGTCCAGCGCCTCCCGGGGGATCGCGCTGTCGGAGTAGAGCACCCGGACCGGGTTGGACAGGGTCATCCGGTACCGGGGCACGGACCGCCCACGGACCGTGACGTCGTCCCGGGCGAACCCGGGCGCCGGTCCGGGGCGGGTCTCCGCGCCGATGTCCTCCGCGTCGACCGTCGGCATGCCCTTGGCGGTCCGGCCGAGACCGACCCGGGAGCCACGGTCCCGGCCGATCCCCGTGCGGTACGTGTAGACGGTCACCTGGAGCTGTAGCGGCCCGTCGTAGCCCTGCGAGTGCGGGGTGCCGCCGTGCAGCGCGGTGTCCTGGCCGCTGGTCTCCACGCCGCCGTCGAGCCCCCAGCGCTTGTGCAGCTCGACGCCGCCGCCCGCGGTCAGCCCGGTGTTCACCACCGAGCCCGGGAACCGTTCGATGTAGGCGCCCTCCACCGCCGCCGAGGCCCGCCACTGGCCGCCCGCCGCCGTACCGTCCTGCTCGCCGGAGGCCTGGAAGTTGCGGACCGCCACGTCCTGCTGCCGACCGGAGTCGGTGAGGTCCTCCGGGTGCACCGCCGTGACGTGCACGACGACGTGCCGGTCCCGGAACACGCCGGTGCGGGTGAGCACCGCGGAGATCCCGCCGTTGAGCAGGGCGGTGTAGTTCTGGCGCAGCGCGGGAGCGGAGAGGACACGGTCGAGTTCGGCCTGGTTGCGGGCGCGTTCGCTGGCGGAGCTGGCCAACCCCATCCGCTTCACCACGCCGGCCAGGCGGAAACGGGGCAGGAAGCCGCCGCCGACGCGCCGGATCAGCGTCTCGGTGTTGGGGAGCGCGTCGCGGAACCGGCTCATCCCGTACGGCATGGCGTGGCCGCCGTGCCGTAGGTACGGCGGCGCCGGCTTCCCCGGCTCGCCGACCTGCCTGCGCTTCCCCTTCGGGTCCGCGGGCGGGGCCTCCGACCCGGTGGACGATCCGGCGGGCTCGCGCGGCGGGTCGTGCGGCCTCGTCGACGGGCCGGCCGGATCGCGCGGCTTCGTCGACGGACCCGCCGGGTCGGCCGGCGGGGTGGATGCCGGGGCGGGCGGCGGTTTGAGCAGTTCGGCCAGCTTCTTCTGCGGCAGGCGGGCCAGTACGGTCAGCTCGACCTCGACCGGGCGGACGCTGGAGAGCTGCGGCATCGGGTGCCGGAACGCGTTGAGCCGGACCGCCGGGTCCACCCGCAGCCGCACGGTCAGCTCGGTGAGCGTGTTCGGGATGTCCTTGAACTCGGTGCCCGTACGGGTGGTGCTGCTCTGCCGCACCGACGTGCTGGTGTTGCGGCGGAAGCCGGCCGAGAACCGCGCCTGCACCCAGGCCAGCCCGAACCCCCACCGGATCGGCACCACGCTGCCGCCCATGCCGACGTTGCTGATGTGCTGCTGCCGGCCCGTCTCGGTGATGCCGGGCTGCCACCGGAACGACGACTTCTTGATGTCGCCGACCGCGCGGACGCCGGTGACCTCGGCGGTCATCTCCAGCCCGAGCGCCTGCCGGCGGGACGGGCTGAGGATCAGCGGCGAGTGCGCCGGGCTCTCCAGCGCGGGCATCAGCTGGCCGAGCACGTTCGCCTCGGAGAGCAGCGACCGGACCTGGCCGCGGCTGATGCTGCCCGGCTCGACCACGCCGGTACGCCGCAGCCGGGCGAGGATCTGCTCGGCCGCCTCGTTCCAGGTACCGGGAGCGTCGGTGCCCGACATCCGGGCGTCGAGGATCCGGACCGGGCTGGCGTTCTCTACCAGCGTGGACACGTCGAAGGCACCGGTCCGGTGGTCGTCGCGCGGGGTGGCTCCGGCGATCTCCTCCAGCGCCCGGAAGGCCACGTTCGCGGTGAGGTCGCCGGGCTGGGCGGGACCGGGGGCGTGCACGGGCGGCGGGGTCGCCACCGTACCGAGCCGTCCGGCGGTGACCGTGAACCGCACCGGCGACAGCACGAGGTGCGAGGGCGCGCCGCCGCGTACGTTGTGCGAGTCGAAGAGGGTGCTGGCCGACTCGGTGCTCTGGGTCGCCTGGGCCAGCGCCACCTCGCCGGAGACGCCGCCGCCCGGCCCGTAACGACCGCCGATCATGATGCCCGTACCGAGGGTCAGGCTGTCGCCGGAGGTCGCGGTCTCCCGTACCGCGGTGGTGGCGTCGACGCGGGTGTCGTACTTGGCCCTGTCGTCGGACTGGTCCAACCAGCGCGATCCGCCGGTGAGCCGGGTCGGCGCGACGGTGACGCTGTGCACCCGGCCCCAGCCGTCCTTGACGTCGAAGGTGCGGCCGCCGGTCGCGAAGAACGACTGCAGGTCGTCGCGGAGGGCGCGCTCGATCTCCGCCGTGTCGACCCGGACACCGTCGCGCCCGCCCGGGGTCAGTCGGGCCAGGGTCGGGCGCACCCGGGCGCGGACCCGGGCGCGTACGGCGCTGGTGATGTCGGTGACGAGCTGGTCGAGGTCCGGCACGCCGTCGGCCTCGTACAGCAGCTCCGGCCGGCGCGCGTAGAGGCCGAGCTGCTCGGCCGTGGCCGGCGGCGGTGCCGGCGCGGGCGTCGGCGTCGACGCCGACGTCGACGTGAGCGTCAGGCCGGTCCCGTCGTCCGGCGCGTCCTCGGCGGTGATCCCCTCGAACGGCCGGGCGCCGTCCCCGACGTCGTCGTTGACCACGTCCCAGGGCTCGCTGTCGCCGCCGAACAGCAGCCAGGGGCGGCCCTCGACGGAGACCGGCTGTCCGGGCCGGTTGGCGGTGCCGACCCGGACGACGCCGGACGGGGTCAGCACGTCCCGCCCCGAGGCGGCGGCCAGCCGCCGGACGAACCCCTCGGAGACCTCGCCGCCGTAGCAGGCGAGCAGGGTCAGCGGGGCGTCCGTGCCGGCCGGGCCGACGATCCGGGCCACCTGCTCGGGGGTGAGCAGGACGGTGCCGGGCGAGCCGTCCGGGCGCCGGACGGGGGCGCGGACCAGGGCGGACCCGTCGTCCGTCGCGCCGTGCACGAGGACGACCGGGCCGCGGCCCGCGCGCAGCACGCCGCGATCGCCGAGGGCGGCGAGGTCGTCGTCGGAGAGCAGCGTGACGCCGTCGCGGCCGTCCGGGGCCGGGCGCACCACGAGGGGTACGCCGTCCGCGAGCCACCCGCCGTCGGGGGTACGCGTGACCTCCGCCGCGCCGCCCGACGGGGCGTTCGGCGGCGGGCTCGGCTGGACCGGGTCGGCGGTCTCCGTCGGGGTCACCGGGTCGGGGGACGTCTCGGGGGTAGCGGTGGCGCGCTCCGGGTGCCGGGGCGTCTCCGTTCCGGTCGAGGTTCCGGGGATCGCGGTGACGGGCTGCGGTTCCGCCGGCGCGCCGGTCTCCGCCTCCCGGCCGGGGGCCGTGGCGCCCGCCGGCGTCTCCCGCGCCCCGCCGAGGCCGTTCACGTACCGGTCGAGCACGTCGGCGATGCCCTGCGACGCCTGCGGTACGACCGGCCGCGGCCCCGGGCCCGGTTGCGCCGGCGCGGACGGCTGTCCCCGCCCCTCGACCTGCCCGGCAGCGGTGGCCGGTGCGCTGCCCGTCCCGCCGATCGGTGGCGCCGTGACCGGCGGGCTCGCCGTCCCGCCCGTCTGCGGCACCGAGGCCGGTGGGCTCGCCGTCCCGCCGGCGACGATCGGTGCCGGACCCGCCGGAGGGTCGCCGCCCGTGCTGCCTCCGGGCCGTTCCCCCTGGCCGGTTGCCGGCGTCCCTGCGGGCCCGTCCTCCGGCAACTCCTGACCGGTAGAGGTCGCGTGATCGGGCGAGTTCGCGCCGGGAGGACCGGTCGGGAGGTTCACCTCGCCGTCTTCGCGAGTCCGGTCGACCTCGCCGGGCCGGTCCGCACCGGTCTCGCCGGGCCGATCAGTGCCGCCGGGCCGGTCGGCGCCGGTCTCGGCGGGCCCATCAGTGCCACCGGTCTCGCCGGGCCGATCGGCGCCGCCGCTGGTGCCGGTGTTGCCGCTGCCCGGGCCGGTACCCCCGGTGCCGGCGCGGGGATCGCGCGCCTCGCCCCCGGTTCCGCCGGCCTCGATCCCACTGGTCGCCCCCGTGCCGCCGGCCCCGGTACCGCCGGCCGCCCCGGTACCGCCGGCACCGACGCCGCTGGCCTCGGGCCGGGGGCGGGAGGAGGTGCCCGCCCCCGGGTCATCGTCGCGGATCGCGTTGGGCGGCGGATCATTCTCCGCGTTGGCGGGCGGCGGCGCGTCCTGCCCCGCGTACCCCGGTGGCGGCGGGCCGGCGTCGAGCACCTGCTCCTGCGGGCCCGGTGCGGGCGCGTAGGCGGGAGGCGGGGCAGCCGGATCGGGCGGCGGGCTCGTACCTGGCGGCGTGGCGGACGGGGGCGGCGTCTTCGTCCCGGAGTCCCCGGCGGACCCGGACGGCGCGCCGGAGTCCCCGGCGGACCCCGACGGCGCGCCGGAGTCCCCGGCGGACCCGGACGGCGCGCCAATTCCGGCGGAGCCGCCGTCCGGGCCGCCGCGCAGGCCCGCGCCGAGCTTCTCGCCGGCGAACTCGACGGATCCGGAGAAGAGACCGGAGGCGGCGGCCCCGTGGATCGCGCCGCCGGCACCCCAGTCGATCTCCTCGCCCTGCATGAGGGCGTACAGGATCTCGGTGACGACCTCGGTGCTCATCTCGTGCGCGGCGTTCTCGCCGTACTCCCGGAGGAACTTGGAGACCGCCGAGTGCACGGCGGCGTCCGTGATGCGGTGGGCGGCGTCGGCGCCGTACGTCCTGATCAGGTTCTGTACGGCGTTGGCCGCCGCGCTGCTCAGCCGGTGCACGGTGCTCTCGCGGTACTCCCGCAACGCCGCCCGGGCGGCGTTCTCGACCGCGTCGCGGACCTGCCGTGCGATGCCGGCGGCGCCGCCTTGCGCACCACCGGGCGGGCGGTCGGCGGTCGAGTACGGCCCGCCGCCCCCGGGACCGTCGGGTCCGGGCCTGGCCCCGCCGTCCGGACCTGGCCGCACGTCCGGGTCCGGGCCGGGCTTTACATCCGGCTCCGGGCCGGGCTTGGCGTTGAGGTCGGGAACGTCCTTGCCGATCGGTACCGGGCCGTCCGGGCCGGGCTTGCCGGCGGGTCCGTCGGGCTTGGTGTCCTTCGGCAGGTTGTCCAGCAGGTTACCGGTGATGTCGTCGCCCGCGTTGCCGAGGAGCTTCTTGAGCAGGTTGCCCAGGGCGCCGCCGGCGGCGCCCAGGCCCAGGCCGACCGCCCCGCCCAGCGCACCGATCGCGGCGGCCTGCCCCACCTTGTCGGGATCGATGTGGTCGCGGTGCCCCTCGCGGATCTGGATCGCCTGCACCACCAGGTCCATCAGGACCTGCATGCCGATGCCGACGAGCTGCGACACGGCCACCGCGACGATGGCCCGGGCGAGCCACGCCCAGATCTTGAAGCGTCCGATCAGGAAGCGGGTGGCCATCGCGGCCAGCGACCCGGGAAAGAGCCAGGCGATCGCCACCGCGATCAGGAACTCGATCATCAGCTCGATCAGCGTCGCGATGATCATGAGCTTGGCGTACTCGACCTCGGTGGCGGCGTTCTCCATGTCGCCGCCGAGGCGTTGCACGTACCGGGCAGACAGCCCCAGGTAACCGGGGTCGGAGACGTACTCCTGGAGGGCGTCGACCACCGCGTCACCGGACTGGCCCTCGACGGCGGCGTCGATCTCCGAGATCGCCTTGCCGAAGAGCGGCACGATCCGCTCGATCGCCTCCGCCGCTTCCTTGTGCACCTGCGCGAACTGGCGCAGCCTGTCCTCGTCCGTGCCGGGGAACTGCTCGCCGGAGAGCCAGAACTGGAAGTTGTTCAGCTCATCGGAGACGTCCATGCCCATGACCCGACACCTCCTCGTCCCTGACCTGGCGCGTACCGGCGGCTCAGCGGTGCGGGTTGGCGTCGCCGTCGGCGGCGGCCCGGGTGTTCTCCTCCTCGGCCTTCTCCAGGAACTCGGCCAGCTGCGAGGTGGCGCCCAGGTCGCCCTGGCTGGCCCGCCGGACCAGCTCCAACAGGGCGGTGGTGGCCTCCGGCGACTCCGTGACCAACTGCCGGACGTACTGGTCCAGGTCGGACTTGCGCTCGTGCAGGACCACCTTGCCCACCCGGGCGAGACCGTCGGTGTACCGCTCGATGGCGTCGCCGATCTCCTCCTCGGCCTGCCGCAGGGCGGGACTGGTGATGCGCTCGGTGTCGGCGCCCAGCCGCGGCGTCACGGCCGCCGCTCCCCGCCGGCGGTACGCGTCTCGCGGGGCTGGCGGGCCTCGGCGAAGACGCGGGTGATCTCGTCCATGGTCGCGTCGAAGTCGACCGGGCCGGTCAGCATGTCGAGGACCGGCACCCCTGCCGGCAGCAGCGCCTGGAGCAGCTGCGCCGCCTGCTGCCGCGCCTGGAGCTGCGCGTCGCGTACCGCGTCCACCAGCAGGCCCGCGAGTTCGGCGGGCGCCATCGTCCGGTACGCACCGGTCGGGAACTTCACCTCGACGAGCTCGCCCTGCGCGTTGACCGTGACGCTCAGCGCCCGGTTCTTCGTGGTCACCGTGGTCCGGCTGTCGGCGACCCGCGCCTCGAAGTCCGCCACCGACGCCTTGTGCCGCTCGAACTCGGCCATGGCCTGTTCGATCCGGTTCTCCAGGGGACTGGTCATCGTGTCTCCTCGGTCAGTAGCCGCGGTTGGTGGCCCGGCCGCCGCCCCGGGCGGGCCCGTACGGTGCGTTCGGGTGCTGCGGGGTGGGCTGCCAGGGCGCGCGCTCGGCGTCGTCGGTGTCGGCGAACTCGTCGCGGCCGATGACCGCGGGGGTCACGTCCGGGTCGGTGCCCCAGACCTCCTCGTCCTCGGCCAGCCAGGTGGTGCGTTCCCGCTCCTTCTCCTGGTTGCCGCCGAGGCCGCCCATGCCGCCCAGCGGGGGCATCATGGGCGGCATCATCGGCGGGGCACCGCTGCTGCCGGTCGCGGTGGCACCCGCCGCCCCGGCCGCGCCCGCCGGGCCGCCGCCCGCGGCAAGTCCGCCGAGCGCAGCCCCCGCGCCGCCCAGTCCCGAGCCGGATCCGCCACCGGACCAGGCGCCGCCGGCGCCGGGACCGCCGCTGGCCCAGGTGCCGTTGCCGCCGTACGCGCCGTTGCCGAAGTCCATGCCGCCGGAGTCCGGGAAGGTCCCGAGCGGCCCGATGGTGAACCCGTTGTCCGGCGGCGGATTGTTGGGGCCCCACGGCAGGGAGGCGCCGTCGCCGCCGAGGCCCGGCAGGCCACCGCCGCCGAGGTCGCCGATGCCGCTCCCGCCACCCGGGCCGCCGCCGGAACCCACGCTCCCGCCGAGGTCGCCGATCCCCGCGCCGCCGCCCGGGCCGGTGCCGCCGCCGGGCAGGTCGTCCGGTACGAGGGCGCCCGGCAGCTGCGTACCCCCGTCGTGGTCCGCGCCCGGCGGCAGGCCGGACGCGCCGGCCCCGCCGGGGACGTTCCCGACCTGCCCGCCGCCCGGCAGGTTGCCGACCTGGCCGCCCGCGCCGGCGAACCCGGGCTGCCCGGGCCCGGTCGAGTCCAGCGGCGGGAGGTTCGCGCCGCCGCCGACCCCGCCGGTCAGGTCCTGGGGGTCGACGGTGGCGGGCCCGTCCTGCCCGCCGAACGGGGGCACGGTCGCGCCCGGCGTGCCGGGCCCGTCCGGCAGGTCCCCGCCGGTGAAGTCGGTGAGACCGTCGACCGTCGGGCCGTTCCCGCCCGAACCGTTGCGCGCCGTCACGGTCGCGGGGCCGCGGCCTCCCGGAAGGCTGCCGAAGGCCCCGATCCCGCCCGGTCCCCCGGCGAACCCGCCGCCGGGGCCGGTGCCCGCTCCCCCGTTGAGGCCGTCGAGGCCGTCGCCGCCGGTCGAGGCCGAGAAGACCCCGTCCGGGCCGGGGTTGCCGGTCGTGTCGAAGGACCCGCCGCCGCCCGGCCCGCCGTTGTTCCCGCCGCCGTTGTTCCCGCCGAAGAGGTCGTCGACGTCGACGTTGCCGCCGCCCCCGGGGCCGCCGTTGTTCCCGCCGCCGGAGCCGGTGCCGTCACCGTCGCCGAAGAGGTCGTCGATGTCGATGTTGCCGCCACCGCCGGGCCCGCCGTTGTTCCCACCACCGTTGTTCCCGCCGTCGCCGATCAGGTCGTCGATGTCGAACTTGCCGTCCCCGTTGGTGTCCCCGTTCGTGCCGGGCGGCGGCTGCACCTTCGACGGCGGCGGCAGGTACGTCCGGGTGTCGTGCATGTTCATCCGGGTCTTGTCGAAGCTGTCCCGCAAGGCGGTCACCTGGGTGGTGATGGTGCTGTCCAGGTTGGCCGCGTTGCTGCTCCAGAAGTTCTGCAGGTCGGTGTTGAGGGTCTTGACCCCGTCCTGGAGGAAGTCGTACGTGTGCTCGCCGTTGCCGAAGTTCAGCTTGAACTGCCAGCTGGTGACCTCTCCGGTCGCGGCCGGCTGCCCGTTGAGCGCCTGGGCCTGCGTCTGGATCTGCGACAGGACGTCCGAGAGCATCTTCGACGGGTCGGGCTTGTGGTAGTAGAAGTCGTCCCAGGCGGCCTTCACCTTGCTCCACCACGTCCGCGCCGCCGTCGCGTTGTCGTGCAGCATCTGGACCCAGTCCTGGTTGGTCTTCAGGTCCGCCTGGAGCATCTTCAGCTCGTCGCGCAGGTTCTCCAGGGTCTGGATGAACGCGGCCGCGGCCGTACCCTCGAAGCCGGTACCGGCGCCGTCGACCTTGCCGATCTCGGTCTGCAGCCGCTGGACCGCCTGCCCCAGCCAGGTCCACGTGTTGTAGTAGGTCTCCGCCGCGCTGTCCAGCGAGGGCGCGTTCAGCACGTTGCCGTTCGGGCCGCTGTCCAGCGCCTTGTTGGTGCTGGCGAGGAACTCGTTGACGTAGTGGTCGTGCGGCGACTTCCCCTCGCCGCCCATGTACCAGTTGACCTCGCCGTCCAGGATCAGGTAGTTGTCCGGGTTGTTGGTCTCGATCGGTACGGGATTGCCCATGTACCCCGAGACGTACGTGATCCGCGTGCCGCCGTCCAGCTTCCGGAAGACGTTGAACTTGTTCTCGCCGGGCGACCCCTCCGGTGGCTTCGACTCCACCCGGTGCCCGGTGATGCTGATCCACGGCATGCCGAGAAACGCGCGCCGGTCCATGGGCTCGGCGCCCAGCACCATGATCAGACCGGACTCCCAGGGCTTGGTGGTGTCCAGGGGCTGAGTCATCGTTCTCCTCCACGCGTCGCGGATCGCCCGGCGAGGGCTGGGACGGGTGCCGGTAGCTCAGACGCCGGTGACCGGCGGCGGGCCCGTGACGCCGCTCTCGCCGGTGTAGCGGCCGTAGTCGGTCAGCGACATGTTGGTCAGCTCCACGTTGTCCGCGGAGGCCAGGATGTGGTCGAGGGTCTGCGAGTACTTGTCGAGCTTCAGGTCGAACGCGCCCAGCTTCGTGTCGACCTGCCCGGCGATCGTGGTCACCTTGGACTTCAGGTCCACCCCGTTGGCGAAGTTCGCGTGACCCGGCACGATCGCCAGGTTGCTCAGCGGCATGCCGTGCGGGTGCGCCTCGTCGTTGGGGTTCACCCCGCCCCGGACGACGGAGATCTGGTTGCGGACGGTCATGAGCTGGTCGCGGACCGTGGAGATGAAGTGCTCGTCGATCTTGATGTGGCTGCCGGAGTTGTCGGCCATGGCGCCTCCCTGCTGCGGGCGGTGGATGACGGGGAGGGGTACGGGCGGCCGGGCGGCCACCCGTACCCGGGACCGGTGTGGCTCAGCGCCCGAACAGTGCCGCGCCCTGCGCGTCGGTCTGGACGTAGTTCTCGGTGATGCGGCCCAGGTTGGTGCCCTTGGTGTTCAGGGCGTCCTGCATCTCGCGCATGCCCTCGTTCCAGAGCCGCTGCGCCTCGTCGTAGCTGTCGATCGCGTAACCGGCGTTCGCCGCCTTGAAGCGCTCGGCGCTGGCCACCAGCGCCCGCAGCGACTCCTGGAGCTTCATCGTCACGCCGCGCAGCGACTGGACGCCGTCGGTGTTGCCGGTGACGTCGACGGAATAGGTGACCATGGTCGGTTCTCCCCTCAGGTCCAGCTCGCGGAGACCTGGCCCTGGGCGGCCAGCGCGATCGCGTCGTCCTCGGTGTTGGCGGTCAGCTTCGAGAACGCCACCATGCTTTCGTCGATCATGTTGAGCGCCCGCTGGACCTTGAGTAGGCCCTGCATCCACTCGCCCAGGCCGTCGTTGAAGCGGCCGGACGCGACGCCGGTCCAGCCGCCGAGCAGCGCGGCCTGGGTGGTGCTGACCGCGTTGTGCGCGCTCTGCTGGTCGTCGGAGGCCTGCTTGAAGGCCTGGATGAGGGCGACCGTGGTCGGCTCGTCGATCTGCTTGAGATTGCCTGCCATCTACCTCTCCCTTGTCCCGCACCGGCTCCGGGTGAGCGCGGTCCGCGGTGTCGTGCTGCGGCGGGCGGTCCGGGCCCGGTCCCGCCGCCGACCACCGCCGGCCTGGTCGGCGGGGCCGGGCCCGGTCATCCGAGCACCATCGCCGGCCTGGTCGGCGGGGCCGGGCCCGGTCATCCGAGCACCATCGCCGTCCCCAGCGCGGGCCCGGTCGGCAGCAGGTCGAGCAGCCGGGCGGGCACCGGTCGGGCGTCGGAGGCGGGGAAACCGAGCCGGGCGGCCGAGTCCGCGTCGGCCACCGGGTACTTCACGCCGGCGTCGGTCACCAGGTACCGGTCCGGACCGAGCGCCTGCCCGAAGCGGCCGGCCACGACCAGGCCGCCCTGCCCGGGCGCCACCGACACGGCCGCCGCGGTCCGCGAGCCGCGCCGCAGCGCCAGTCCGTCGGTGACCATGCCGGCCACGGTCACCGGCGCGTCGGCGACGATCTGCACCCCGCCGTCGGCCATCCGGTGCCGGGCGCACCAGGCGCCGCCCGGCGGCCGCGCGGGCAGGATGCGCGGCAGCTCCGCCGGTACGCCCGCCGGCAGGACGGGCCGGTCGGAGGTGGGTGCCTGCGCGAGGGCGGCCAGGCTGAGCTCTTCCGGCCGGACCGGACCGCCGTCGTAGAGCCGGGCGGTGGCCGGGTCGGCGGCCACGATCGCGTACGCCAGCGAGCCGAGCGGGCTGAGCCCGTCCCGCCGGAGCAGGTAGTGCCGTTCCGCGCCGTTCGCGGTCCGGGCGACGAAGAGCTGACCGATCCGGGTCGGCCGGCCGTCGACCAGCGGGCCGGGCGCGCCGCGCTCCGGCACGTCGGGCGGCGCCAGGTCGGGCCCGGCCGGTACGGTCTCCAGCCAGCTCTCCTCGACCGGTGCCGCACCGCCGTCGGCGCCGAGCACCCGGGGCATCCAGTCGGCGGCCAGCCGCAGCCGGTAACCGCGCCACAGCAGGTACGTCCGGTCCCCGGCCCTGGCCAGCACCGCCTCGTCCGGCGCCAGCGCGCGCCCGCCCGCCGCGCCCGCCGCGGTGATCGCGAGGGTGGTGGCGGTGGTGGTCCGGCCCGTCTGGTCCGGGGCGGCCGCCGCGCAGACGGTCCAGAGCTGGCCGGCGACCCGCCCGGGCGGCGGCAACGCGTCGGGGGCGCCGACGATGCCGACCGGCTGCCCGTGCGGTACGGCCGCCAACGACCGGCGGGACACCGACACGACCTTCGGCTCGGCCGGGAACATCAGCCGCGCCGAGCTGTAGTTGAGGACCGGCCGCAGCCGGTTGCCGACGTAGAGGTACCGGCTGCCGGTCTCCTTCTCCACCACCAGCACGCCGGGCTTCTGCCAGGCGCTCGCGCCGCCCGGCCGGAGGAACCCGTACACCGTAAAGCCGACCACCACCAGCGCGGCGACCAGCAGCCCGGAGACGGTACCGACGACGGTCCGGCGGTTCGGGTTCTCGGCGGCGTCGGCGTCGGCGACGACCAGCGCGGTCACCAGGCGGCTCCAGACGTACGACTGCGCCTGGACCTGGTCGCGGCGGGACTGCACGGTCAGCCCCCCAGCGCCCGCGCCGCGCCGTACAGGTCGAGCACCGCCGCCAGGACGGGCAGCAGCGCGACCGTGGCGACCAGTTGGGTGACGTCGCCGATCCGGCCCCAGACCGGCATCAGCCGGCGGCCGGGCAGGTGCCGGGCGGCCAGGAAGAGCAGCACCACCAGGATCGCCAGGGCGGCCGGTACCGCGGCGAGCCGCACCGGCGGCTCGGCCCCGCGCAGGGCCAGCAGCGCCACGGCGACGAGCCCGGCCGCGGCCGGCGCGGCCCCGGCCAGTCGGTGCCAGCCGCTGGTCATCGGCCGCGCCGCCAGCAGCCGGACGAGCGCGGTCAGCCCGGCCAGGGTGTACCCCGCCCAGCCGCCGCCGAGCGCGCAGAGCACCAGCCCGACGCCCGCGGCCAGGCCGAGCCCGACGTGCAGGCCGGTCATGTACCGGTCGGCGGCGGCGGCCCGGCCCAGCAGTTCCTCGCTGGGCTCCGGGTCGATGTCCTCCTGGAGATGCTCCGGCCGGGTCGGCAGCGGGGCCAGGCGGATCCGGGCCAGCCGGAACGCCGTCACCGGCACGGCGGCGGTCAGGACCGTGGCCGACACCGCCACCACCCCGCCGGCGCCCGCGCCGTCCACGCCGGCGAAGGTGGCCAGCGCCGCGCCGGTCGCGGTGACGAGCGCGCCGGAGACCACCGCCGCGGTGGCCGGACCGGCGCGGCCGACCAGCACACCCACCGGTACCGCGAGCACCGCCACGATCACGGCCGCGGTGAAGAGCTGCGGCGCGCCGAGCACCAGCCGGGACGTCGGGGTCGCGGCGTCCGGGGCGACCAGGCCGGCCAGTGCCCCGTACCCAGCCGCGCCCGCCGCCGCGACCAGGCCGAACAGCCGGTCCCCGAAGGAGCGGGTGAAGATCGGGCCGGCGGCGGCCAGCAGCAGCGCCACCGCACCGGCCACCACGGCCCGGGCCAGCGTGGGCCCGGTGCCGGCCAGCGCCACGAGCCCGGCGCCGAGGGCCAGCGCGAGCGTGCCGGCCGCGGCCCAGCGGACCATCTCGGGCCGCCACAGCCCCGGCCGGTCGCGGACCCCGGTCGCCAGGCCGTCGGCGAGGTCGTCGAAGTGCACCGGCGGGATCCGGTCGGCGCGCGGCCGGAGGTGCACGACCGTGCCGTCGGTCAGCCCGCACGAGCCGATCGTCGCCTCCTCGTCCAGCGGCGGGCCGCCGAGGCGTTGCAGCACCCACCCGTCGTGGCCGAGGCCGGCGTCGGCCATTCCGTCACCGAGCTGTCGCAGCAGCACCGGCAGCAGGTCGGCGACGACGACCCGGGCCGGTACGGCGATCTCAAGCTGACTGTCCGGCCCGCACACGACGAGCCGGCACATCTCCGCGGGTGCGGTGACGGTCATACCCGAGCAGACGGCCCGGACCGGTCCAGGTTCATCCGGCCGGAAAATTGTGGCCACTTTGATTCGCGGGGCGCCGCCGTCCGTCTGCTCTACGGGAACACCCGATCGGAGGCAGTGAGTGACCACGGTGCTGTTCAGGCGGCCGGCGCGGCGTACCGGACCGGCGATGCCCAGCGGCGAGCTGCAGTTGCAGGAACCGCCGGCGCTGCCGGAGATCCAGAACGCGGGGATGCGGCAGGCGCTGCTGATCCTGCCGATGGCGCTGATGTCGGGCGTGATGATGCTGATGTTCGTCGGCCCGTCCCGGGGCGCGGTGACCTGGGTGATGGTCGGCATGATCAGCCTCGCGATGGGTGGCATGGTGGTGGCCCAGGTCGCCTTCGGCAGCGCCGACCGCCGGCAGCGCATCGGCGGGGACCGCCGCGACTACCTGCGCTACCTGGCGCAGAACCGGCGCCGGATCCGGCAGAGCGTGACCCGCCAGCGCGAGGCGGCCGCCTGGCAGCACCCGGGACCGGAGTCGCTCTGGTCGCTGGTCATGACGACCCGGCGGTGGGAGCGCCGCCCGACGCACCCCGACTTCCTGGAGGTGCGGATCGGCACCGGCGAGCAGCGACTCGCCACCAGGATCGTGCCGATGCAGACCAAGCCGATCGAGGACCTGGAGCCGCTGGCCGCCAAGTCGTTGCGCCGGTTCATCCGGGCGTACACCACGCTGGCCGACCAGCCGGTGGCCCTCTTCTTCCGCGGCTTCGCGCAGATCCACCTGGGCGGACCGGACCGGGACGCGAACCGGGCGTTCCTGCGGGCCGTGCTGATGCAGCTCGCCGCCTTCCACGCGCCCGAGGAGGTCCGGGTGGCCTTCTGCGTGGACGAGGCCGGCGCCGAGGCGTGGCAGTGGGCGAAGTGGCTGCCGCACGCCCAGCATCCGTCCGAGCAGGACGGCGCCGGGGCGGTGCGGCTCGCGGCCGAGAGCATCGAGGGCGTGGAGCGGCTGCTCGGCGAGGGGTTCACCGCCCGCCCCCGGTACGAGCCGGGCGCGACGCCGAGCCGGGACGAGCCGTACGTGCTGGTGATCCGGGACGGCGGCCGGATGGGCAACAGCGCCCGGATCGCCACCGCCGGCTGCCGCAACGCCGTCCTGGTCGACCTGGACGACCCCAGCCCGGCGGCCGGCAAGGGTGTGCTGTGCCTGCACGTCGAGGGCGACGACCTGCTGATGCTGCGGCGGGACCGGGTGGGCGGGGAGGTGCGTACCCGGATGGCGCGCCCGGACCGGCTCGGCCCGCACGGCGCCCGCGCGGTGGCCCGGCTGCTGTCGCCGTACCGCCTCGGGGTCGTCACCGAGGCCGCCGAGGACACCCTCAAGACCAACTTCGACCTGGGTACGCTCCTGCACATCCCGGACCTGAGCCGGCTGGACCTGGACCGGCTCTGGGCGCCCCGGCCGCAGGCCGAGCGGCTGCGGGTGCCGATCGGCGTCGACGCCGACGGCAACCCGGTCGAGCTGGACATCAAGGAGTCGGCGCTCGGCGGCATGGGCCCGCACGGGATGCTCATCGGCGCCACCGGCTCGGGCAAGTCGGAGCTGCTGCGCACGCTGGTGCTCGGGCTGGCCACCACGCACCCGTCGGAGACGCTCAACTTCGTGCTCGTCGACTTCAAGGGCGGCGCGACCTTCCTCGGCCTGGACCGGCTGCCGCACACCTCGGCGGTGATCACCAACCTGGCCGACGAGGCCGCCCTGGTCGGCCGGATGCAGGACGCCCTGCACGGTGAGCTGATCCGGCGGCAGGAGCTGCTGCGGCAGGCCGGCGGCTACAGCTCGGCCCTGGAGTACGAGCGCGCCCGCGCCCAGGGCGCCCCGCTCGACCCGCTGCCCACCCTCTTCGTCGTGGTGGACGAGTTCAGCGAGCTGCTCGCCGCGCACCGCGACTTCATCGACCTCTTCGTCATGATCGGCCGGCTGGGCCGGTCGCTCGCCGTGCACCTGCTGCTGGCCAGCCAGCGCGTGGACGACGGCCGGATCGGGCAGCTGGAGTCGCACCTGTCGTACCGGATCGGCCTGCGCACCTTCTCGGCGATGGAGTCGCGGTCGGTGATCGGCGTGCCGGACGCGTACGAGCTGCCACCCGCCCCCGGCAACGGCTACCTCCGTACGGACGTCTCCACCCTGATCCGGTTCAAGGCCGCGTACGTCTCCGGCGCCTACCGTCCCCGCACCGCCCGGGCCCCGCAGGAGGTGGTCCAGCAGCAGGTGGTGCCGTACACCCTGGAGGCCGTGGAGCTGCGTCGGCCCGCGCTGCCGCCGGCGCCGGCCGAGCCGGCGGTCGAGGCGGCCGACCCGACCGGGCGTGACAGCGTCCTCTCGCTGGTCGTCGGCCAGCTCAGCGAACGCGGCGCGCCGGCGCACCAGGTCTGGCTGCCGCCGCTGGGCGCCTCCCCCACGCTCGACCAGCTGCTCCCCACGCTGGCGCCCGACCCGGAACTCGGCCTGCGCGCGCTCGGCTGGGCCGGCAACGGCGAGCTGGTGGCGCCGATCGGCTTCATCGACAAGCCGTTCGAGCAGCTCCGGGACCTGCTGGTGGCGGACCTGGCGGGCACCGGCGGCCACGTCGGCATCGCCGGCGGGCCGCGCAGCGGCAAGAGCACCCTGGTCCGCACGCTGATCGGCAGCCTCGCCCTCACCCACAGCCCGCGCGAGGTGCAGTTCTACTGCCTCGACTTCGGCGGCGGCGCGCTGAGTTCGATCGCCGGCCTGCCGCACGTCGGCAGCGTCGCCGGCCGCCTGGACGCCGACCGGGTCACCCGTACGGTCGCCGAGGTGACCGCGCTGATCACCGAGCGGGAGCGGCGGTTCGCCGCGCTCGGCGTGGACAGCATGGCGACGTACCGGCGGATGCGCGCCGACGGGCGGGTCACCGACGACCCGTACGGCGACGTCTTCCTCGTCGTCGACGGCTGGTTCACGCTGCGGTCGGAGTTCGAGACGCTGGACAACGCGGTCCGGCAGATCGCGGCGCAGGGGCTCAACTACGGCGTCCACCTGCTGCTCACCGCCGCCCGGTGGTCCGAGGTCTACCACGGCATGCGCGACCAGATCGGCACCCGGCTCGAACTGCGGCTGGGCGACCCGGTGGACTCCGCGATCGACCTGCGGCTCGCCGCCACCGTGCCGCAGGTGCCCGGCCGCGGCCTCACCCCGGAGAAGCTGCACTTCCTCGCCGCCCTGCCGCGCATCGACGGCGACACCGACGCCGCGGGCCTGGCCGACGGCGTACGCGGGCTGGTCGCCATGGTGGACGAGTTCTGGGACTTCGAGCCGGCGCCGAGGGTGCGGACGCTGCCGGCGATGCTCCCGGCCGACGCGCTGCCCGCGCCCGAGGGCGACATCCGCGTGCCGATCGGCCTCGACGAGGAGCGTATGCAGCCGGTCTGGCACGACTTCGGCGAGCTGCCGCACCTGACGGTGCTGGGCGACGACGGCAGCGGCAAGACGAACGTGCTGCGGCACCTCGCGCAGTCGGTGGCGGCCCGCTACACCCCGGCCCAGGCACGGATCATGTTCGTCGACTACCGCCGGCAGCTCTTCGACAGCGTCCCCGCCGGGTACCGGCTCGGCTACTCGGTCTCGCCCGACTCCACGGCCGCGACGGTCGCCGACGCGGTCGCCGGTCTCGGACCCCGGATGCCGGGCTCCGACGTGACGCCGGAACAGCTGCGCCGCCGCGACTGGTGGACCGGTCCGCAGCTGTTCGTCCTGGTCGACGACTACGACCTGCTGGCCGGGCACGACTCGCCGCTGCTGCCGCTGGTCCCGTACCTCGCGCAGGGCGCGGACATCGGCTTCCACCTGGTCGTCACGCGCGGCGCGGCGAACGTGCTGCGGATGTCGATGGACCCGCTGATCCGCCGGATGCAGGAGACCAACACCCCGGACCTGGCGCTCTCCTGCCCGCCGAACGAGGGGCCGCTGCTCGGCAACGTGAAGCCGCGCCAGCTTCCGCCCGGCCGCGCCCTGCTCTGCACCCGGCGCGGCGGGAGGCTGATCCAGACGGCGTGGCGACCGGTGGAGCAGGCCGACGGTCAGATGGTCACGGGCGCCACCGGCGGCGACGCCCCCGCCTGACGGCCGCGACGGTGAGGGCCGCGACGGCGGCGGCGAGGACGGTGCCCGCCGCCACCGTCGCGGCGATGCGCTGCCGCGCCGGTACGGGCTCCGGTCCGGGTACGACGAGCCGGGGCGCCGCGCGCGGCGGCACGCTGGTCTCCGGCGCCGCCGAGTCCGCGACGGCCGCGTAGACGTCGAGGCCGCCCCCGCCGGTGCCGACCAGCCTCCGCCGCACCTCCGCCTGATCCAGGTCCGGGTGGTAGGCGCGGACCAGCGCGGCGGCGGCCGCGACCTGCGCCGCGGCCACGGCCGGCCCGCCGACCAGGTAGTTCCCGGTGCCGACCGGCCCGACGGTGTACGCCTGCTCGCCGGGGGCCAGCAGGTCGAGCCCCGAGTCGGGGGAGGCCGCCTCGGTGGGGGCGCCCGACTGGGCCACCCCGCCCACCGCGAGCACGTCCGGGTCCGACGCCGGATACCAGGGCGGCACCGGCCGGTTGTCCCGCGGTTTCTGGTCGGAGACCGCGGCCACCACGACCACGTCCCGGCGGATCGCGGCGCGCACCGCCGCCCGCAGTCCCGCGTCCGGCGTCGGGGTGCCGACCCCGAGCAGGATGACGTCGGCGCCGGCCGTGGTGGCCGCCGCGATGCCCGCGGCCATCGCCCCGGGCGGGACGTGGCCGCGGCCGTCGACGATGCGTACCGGCAGCACCCGCGCCTCCGGGGCCACCCCGACGAAGAGGCTCCCGCCGACCGGGCGGGCGGCGACCAGCGCGGCGAGCGCGGTGCCCCGCCCGAGGCAGTCGCTGTCGGCGCGCCCGCCCCGGACGACGTCGGCACCGGCGGCCACCACGCCCCCGGACAGCCCGCCGCCGGCCGGGCTGACGCCGGTGTCCACCACGGCGACCGTCACCCCGGCGCCCTTGGTCAGCGGCCACACGTCGGCCGGACCGACCCGCCGGAACGCCCAGGACGGGCGGTCGGCCACGATGGCGGACGGCCCGACACAGCCGTTGCCGGTGCCGGGCAGCGCCGGCGGCTCGGCGGGCGCGGCCAGCGCCACACTCGGCCCGAGGCCGACCAGCGGTGCGGCCGGCCCGAGGCCGGCGAGCAGCGGACCCGGCCCGAGACCGACCGAGGCCGCCAGGGCGAGCGCGGCCGTCCGGTACCAGCGTCGTGACATTTTCCCGATGACCTGCCGTGCTCCTCGCGTTCCCACCGTCCACCGACCGGACCCCAACGGGTACGACGGGCGGGGCGGCCCGAAGTTCAATCCGGGCCCTGGTTTTCCGGTTGCTGACCCGACCGGTGCCGGACCGGCGCGCCGTGACGTACAGTGCGCCGCGAGGACCGACCCCACCTCGCCTCGCCCCGTCCATCGGCCGACCACGCCCGGACGCGTCCCCGCGCGCCCGGCTCCGCTCTGACCGACCGATGAGGAGAGAAGCTCCATGGACGTGCAATCCGGGTCCCGTCCCCTTTTCGAGGCACAGCCGCCGGTGCTGAGCACCTGGCAGGCGCCGAGTTCGGCCCCGGCCGCGTCCGACGATCCCGCCCCGGCCACGACCGGCGGCCCGGCTCCGGTCGTCGCCGCCCGGGCGGAACACCCCGCCCGGTGGGGGTGGCGCGGTCGCGCGAACCGGGTCACCGGCGGGATGCTCACCCTCGCGGCGGGCCGGGAGGAGTTGCTGTACCGGGCCGCGCGCAAGCGGCTGCTGCGACCGTTCAGCCGGACGATGACCGTGGTGGTGGCCAACCCCAAGGGCGGGGCGGCGAAGACGCCGACGGCGCTGATCGCCGCGGCGACGCTCGGCTTCCACCGCGGCGGCTACACGCTCGCCTGGGACAACAACGAGACCCGCGGCACCCTCGGCATGCGCGCCGAGGCGGCGATCCACCACCAGACCGTCATCGACCTGCTCGGCGACATCGACGAGTTCCTCTCCACGTCGGCGAGCGTGGGCCGGCTCTCCGGGTACCTGCGCCCGCAGAGCGCGCGGTTCGACGTGCTGGCCTCCGACGACGTACCGGGCAGCATGGACATCATCGACGACACCGCCTTCGGCAAGCTCTGGACGGCCCTGAGCCGCTACTACCGGCTGCTCGTGGTGGACACGGGCAACAACGTCCGGGCGCCAAACTGGCGCGCGGCCACCGCCCTCGCCGACTGCCTGGTGGTGCCGACCACCGTGCAGCAGGACGTGGCGGAGAGCGGCCTGTGGATGCTCGACCACCTCGGCCGCAGCGGCTTCGCCGAGCTGGCCGCCAACGCGGTCGCCGTGGTCTCCTGCGCGGACCCGAAGACCGACGCCAGGCTGCTCGACGAGATCGTGGAGCGCTACCGCGCGGTGGTGCGCGACGTGGTGATCATCCCGTTCGACGCGTACGTGCGCTCCGGCGGCCGCATCGAGTACGACTCCCTGGCCGACGCCACCCGCCGGGCCTGGCTGATGGCCTGCACGTCCATCATCGACTCGCTGGGCATCCGGGACCAGGAGGAGCCGCCGGCCGGGTGACGCGCGAATCGTCGCGCGCGGCTCGACGCCGGGTTCGGGTCAGCCCACCGCCTCCACCGCCCGGGACCGCGCCGCCGCCAGCCGGCGCAGCGACTCGCGCACCGTGTCGTCGGAGGTCCCGTCCGGACCCGACGGCAGCTCCCGCAGCAGCACCAGCTCCGGGTGCTCCGCCGAGCCCTCGACGACCAGCACCCGGAACCGCGTACCGGGCAGGAACACCACGCTGTCGCGGATCCGGCGGCCGGTCACCGACCAGGCCAGCACCGCGGGCGCGGCGGTGTCCGGTACGCCCGGCGGGGCGAGGGCGCGGGTCAGGTCCGCGGCGGCGACCTCCTGGCCCGGCTCCCAGCCGGAGGGCGGAACCCAACCGCCGGCGAAGACCGGCCCGCGCCGCACGCGCAGCCGGGTCACCCCGGCGAGCAGACAGGACCGGGCCGGGGGCGGCGATCCGGGACCGGCGAGGAGCGGATCGCCGGCCAGGTACGCCGCGAGCGCGGCCCGCTCGGCGTCGGCGAGCCCGGACTCGTCCACCGTACCGAGGTAGCCCGCGAAGCGGTCGCCGAGCAGTTCCCGCAGCCGCGCCGCGTCGTCGGCACCGGCCTCGGGCGCGGAGGGGGCGGGCGCCTGCGCGGCCGGCACCAGCACGGCGGGCGGCACCGGCACGGCCCGCGCCTCCGGCGGTGTTGCGGCCCGCGCCTCCGGCGGTGTTGCGGCCCGCGCCTCCGGCGGTGTTGCGGCCCGCGCCTCCGGCGGTGTTGCGGCTCGTGCCTCGGGACGTGTTCCGGACGGCGCCTCGGGCCGTGCCTCGGTTGGCGTCTCCGGCGGTGTTTCGACTGGCCGCTCGGGCTGCCGGGGCGTGATCACCGGGTATTCGCCGGTGCCGAGCCGGGCCGCGTCCGGCAGGACGGCCAGCTCGCCGTCGCCGACCACGACGAGCAGCGGGCCGTACCGGGCGGTCAGTTCACGCCAGTGGCCGGCGCGGCCGTCCTCCGGCGGCCGGGTCACCACCAGCCGGGGCACCGCTCCGGCCGGCAGCGACCGGACCAGCGCGTCGAGCCGCGCCGGCAGGGCCGGAAGATCGGCGAGGGCGGTGCTGCCCAGCACGATCAGCGGGTGGGCGTCGGCCGGTACCAGGCGCGCCCGCTCCGCGTCGGGATCGCCCTCCCCGTGCAGCCAGAGACCCGCGCGGACCACCTCCACCGCCAGCCCCGGCACCGCGACCGGCAGCGGACGCGAGCGCAGGAGTTGCGGCGCGGCCGCCGCCCGGTACAGGAACCGCTCGCCGAACGGCCGCCAGCCGCGCCGCCCGTCCTGATCGGTGGTGGTCAGGACGGGCTCCCCGCCCGGACCGGTGTCCGGCACCCCCGCCACCACCTCGATCGCGCCGCCCGTGCGCACCGCCAACCGCTGTCCGATCCGGTGGACGCGGACGCTGTCCGGCCCGTACGGCACCAGAACCAACCGCCGACGCACCGCCCGGGTGAGCGGCTCCAGCGCGAGGCACGCCAGCTCCGGGTCGATCGGCGGAGCCTCGGGCCGGCCGATGACGACGGCCGGTCGCTCGGGGTCCACCGGCACGGACAGGACCGCGGCAGGCGGGGCGGTACCCGGCCTGTCCTCGGTGGCGCTGTCCTCGGTGGCTCCGTCGTCGTGCAGCCAGAGCCCGGCCGGGGCCGGGCTGAGGCGCAGCCCCGGCGGCGGGTCGTACGGGGCGAGCTGCGGCTCCCAGCCCGGGGCGGGATGCCGGGCGCCGTACCGTACGGCCGGCTGCCCCGGGCGGAAGGACGCCCAGCTCCCGTCGGTCACGAAGACCTGCCCGCCCGGCAGCAGGATCACCGCGCCGGTCGGCGCCACCACCTCGATGCGCAGGGCCTCGGCGAGCGGCTGCGCCACCTCCGGGTGCCCCGCGTGCGAGAGCACCAGCCGGATCGAGCGGCACCCCACCGGCAGCCGCTCCCCGAGCACCTCGGCCAGCTCACCCACCGGCAGCGGTGGCCGCGCGGCGACGACGACGATGTGCCGGTCCGGTTCCCGGGGCAGCGCGCCCAGCACCTCCTCGGGCGGTGCGGCGACGCCCCGCAGGATGACAGTCACCCGAAAGTAGCCGAGGACACGAACACCGGCGGTCCGACTCGTCACGGTGCCATCTTCGCCCATCCGCCCGCGCGCGGGCCACCGCCGTCCGAGGGTCCGGGCCGGACCCGGCCGCGAGCGGGCGGCGGCCAAGCCGCCGGTACGCCGTCGCGGGCCGACCCCCGGTGCGGCATGGCCGACGATGGATCGACTACCGTGACTGGGAGCGCTCTACGGGCCACCCGACTGGTGGAGAGGACGATGTGGAGAGTCTGACCAAGCGGAGAATCACCGAGTCGGAGCTGGCCATCCTGGTCCGGCACGCGTTCGCCGGGCGGGCCGAGGTCAAGGGCTGGCGGGAACTCGCCGACGGCTCCTACAACGCCGCCTACGCGGTGACGCTCGACGACGGTACCGAGCTGATCCTCAAAATCGCTCCTCCGCCCGAGTTGAAGCTGCTCACGCACGAGGTCGACCTGATGCACACCGAGGCCGACTTCTACCGGCGGGCCGCCGCGGCCGGGGTGGCGGTACCTCGGGTGCTGCACGCCGGCTTCGACCGCGGCCCCATCGGCACCGACTTCATCTTCCTGAGCCGGGTGGACGGGGTCGCGCTGAACACGGTCGCCGAGCAGCTGGAGCCGGCGGAACTGGCGTCGGTACGCAGGCAGGCCGCCGCCCGGGCCGCCCGGCTGCACACGGTCACCGGCCCCGCGTACGGCTATCCGCTGCGCGGCAGCCGCAGCTGGCAGCACTCCTGGCGGGCCGCGTTCGGGGCGATGCTCGCGGACATCCTCGACGACGCGGCCCGGCTCGGCCGGCGCCTGCCCGCCCCGCCCGAGCGGTTCCTCGCCCTGGTGCGCCGGCACGCCGACCTCCTCGACGAGGTCGACCGTCCGGCGCTGGTCCACTTCGACCTCTGGGACGGCAACGTCTTCGTGCGTACCGACGCGCCGGGCGGTGCCCGGGTCACCGGATTCATCGACGGCGAGCGGGCGTTGTACGGCGATCCGGTGGCGGAGTTGGTCTCGCTCCTGCTGCGGCGTGACCTGGAGGACGAGCCGGAGATCCTCGACGGCTACAACGGCGCCGGGCACGGGCGGATCGAGCCGACCCGCTCCGTACGCCGCCGGCTCGACCTCTACACCTGCTACCTCTACCTGATCATGTTGGTGGAGGGGGCGACCCGCGGCTGGTCCGGTCCGGAGCGCGACCAGGTCGAGGCGTGGCTGAGCGAGCAGCTCGCCGTCCTGCTGGACCGCCTCGCCTGACCATCGCCGCAGCGGACGCCGGACCGCCCGACCACGTCCGTCCGGACGCCGGACCGCACCGACCAGGGCCGGCGCCGGAAACGGCGGCCGGCCGGATCCCCCGGGCGGGCTGGCCGGCACGGTCCCGGGGACGGGCTGGCCGGCACGGTCCCGGGGACGGGACGTGGGGACGGTCCCGCCCACGGGACGGATCCGGGCACGGAGCGGCCACCGGCCGCGGCGGCGGAACGCCGCCGGAAACGCCACACCCGCCGCCCCGGACGGGCGGGCGGAACCGCGCCCGTCAGCGCGGCAGCGCCTGCTGCAGCTCCGCGCGCAGGGCCGGGGTCAGCATCTCCCCCGCCTGCTTGGCGAGCCGGGCCATCTCGTAGCCCACCACGCCGATGTCGGCGTCGCTCGCCGCCAGCGTGGCCAGGATGGAGCCGTCCCGGATCTGCATGACCAGGAAGTACCCGCGCCCCATCTCGACGACCGTCTGCTTGACCACGTCGCCGTCGAACATCTGCGCCGCGCCCACCGTGATGCTCATCAGACCCGAGGTCACGGCCGAGAGCTTGTCGGCGTGATCCCGCGGCAGGTTGTCGGAGATCGCGATCAGCAGCCCGTCCGACGAGACCACGATGGCGTGCGCCACCCCCGGAACTCGCTCGGCGAACCCGCTGACCAGCCAGCTCAGGTCCCGTGCCTCTTGACTGAGCGTTTTCACTGTGACTTCCCTTCACTGTGCGCGCCCGCCGGCGGCATGGTTATCTCGGTGGTGTCCTCGGCTTCCGCCCGACGCAGCCCACCGTAGTACCGCGACAACATCCCGCCGACGGCCTCGGGGTCTGGTTCGTGCCGTGGCGCCGGCACGGCGGGGGTCGGGGCCGCCCCGCTCACGCCCGGCAGCTGCGCCATCGGTACCCGCACCGGCAGCCCGCTGGCGTTGGTGCCGGCGGTGACCGGCACCTGCGGCGGTACCGGGGTGCCGAGCGCGCCCTGCACCGGGGCGGCGGGACGGCCGCCCGAGCGGGACCACCAGGTGCTCACGGCCGGCCCGTCGGTACCCCCGGCGGTGGCGAGGATGTCGCCGGCGCGTACCGGCACCGGCCTCGACGGGCGGGACTGGGGGTCGGGGTCGTCGGCGGCGGCCGTCCGGGGCGACGGCGCCGGCACGGGGCCGACCGGCCCGGCGGCGCCGCCCGCCTCCCCGTCGTCGGGCGTGAGCGCGGCCAGCACCCGGCGGGACGGGGAGGACGTCTCGTCCTCGCGGGGCGCCGGGGCGAGCAGGGCGGCGGGCAGCCAGACGACGGCCACCAGCCCCCGCTCGGCACCACGCAGCTGCACCCGGATGTGCTGCCGGACCGCCAGGTGCCCGACGACGAAGAGGCCCATCCGCTCGGAGGCGGCCACGTCGGCCGGCGGCGGGGCGGCGAGCAGCTCGTTCGCCTCCTCCAGCGCGGCCAGGCTCATCCCCAGCCCCTCGTCCGCGATCTCGATCACCGCCTGGTCGGTTCCGTGCGCGCGGGCCGAGAGCTGCACGAACGTGTCCGGCGGGGAGAAGGACGTGGCGTTCTCCAGCAGCTCGGCGAGCAGGTGGACCAGGTCGGCCACGGCGTGCCCGACCACGTGCAGCCGCGCGACCTCGCCGTGCCGGATCCGCCGGTACTGCTCCACCTCGGCGGTCGCCGCGAGCAGCACGGTCGACAGCGGCACGGGGCGGTTCCACCGGCGGGTGGACTCGGTGCCGGCGAGGACCAGCAGGCTCTCGTCGTTACGGCGCATGCGGGCCGCGAGATGGTCGAGTTTGAACAGGTTGTCGAGCTGGTCCGGGTCGGCCTCCTCCCGTTCCAGCTCGTCGAGCAGTTCGAGCTGCCGTTCGACCAGCACCTGGCTGCGGCGGGCGAGGTTGACGAACATCGCGTTGACGTTGCGCCGCATGATGGCCTGCTCGACGGCGACCGTGACGGCGCTGCGGTGCACCGCCACGAACGCCTCGGCGACGTCACCGATCTCGTCCATGGAACGCAGGTCGGCCGGCGGGACCTCGATGTCGGAGATGCCGGAGCTGACGGTACGCAGCCGCTCCAGCGCGTCGGGCAGCTCGACCTGGGCGACGCGCAGCGCCTGCCGGCGCAGCATCCGCAGCGAGCGCGCGATCGAGCGGCCGATGACGATCGAGGCGAGCAGCGCCACGAGCAGCACGGCGAGCACGGCGCCGGCGACCACCAGGGTACGGCTCAGCTGAGCGGCGCTGGCGCTGTCGGCCTCGGCGACCGCGTCGCCCAGCACGCTCGCCTCGACCTCGTGGAGCAGTTCCTGCTGCCGCTGGCTCGCGGTCCACCAGGCGTCCGGCTCCAGCGGGGCGGGCGCGCTGGCCCCGGTGGTGATGCTGCTCTCCTTGAGGTTCGTGGCGGCCACGAAGCCCGGGTCCAGGCTCGCCCGCTCGTACCGCTGGATCTGCTCGGTCGTCGCCGCCACCCGGAAGTCGGCCAGCGCGGCGAGCTGCTGCGACCGCAGGTCGTTGAGGCTGACCTGGCCCTCGGGCCCGTACTGGCCGGCCCGGGCGGCGCTGTAGAGCTGCTCGCGGATGCGCGACTCCAGCTCCACCACCTGCGCGAGCTGGACGTAGCGCAGCACCGCCTCGGTCAGCGCGGGCGCGTCGGTACCGGGGGACGGCTCGGCGAGCAGCGAGACCAGGGCGTCGATGGCCCGGTTGTAGTTGCCCAGGATGGTCTCGGTGCTGAGCACGGCGGCCGGTACGACGGTGCGTATCTCCGCGAGCGCGTCCAGGGCCTCGTCGGCCTTGTCGTACGAGATCCGCCAGGAGGCGTCCGAGTCGCCGAGCGGGGCCGCCGCGGCGCGGAACCGCGACATGGCGCGGTCCGCCTCGTCGTAGAGCGGACGCAGCGCGGCCAGCGCCGCCTCGGGCTCGGTCCGCTGGGCCGGTGCGGCGCGTAGCCCGGCCAGCTCGCCGCCGGTGCGGTCGCGCTCCTGCTCCAGCGCGAAGATCAGCGCGGTGATCTCCCGGCCGGCGCCGACCTGCGCGGCGAAGCCGTTGAGGACGGTGGCCTGGCTGACCAGCGCGCCGGTCTGCACGGTGGCGAGGACGAGGAACGCCACCGACGGGATGACCAGTACGGCGGCGAGCTTGGTGCGCATCCGCCAGTCCCGCACCCGCAGGGCCGAACGGCGACGGTGCGGAACCACCCGGACGTCCAGCCGGCGACGCCGATGCGTCGGCACGGCACCACGCGACGGGTCCGCACCAACAGCCACCGTGCCTCCTTGGCGTCCATCCGATCAGGCACGGTAACTCCAGCGAAGGGGCCGACCTGCGACTCGACTCAGGAAGGATACTGTGATGAAGGCCATCCTGTCGTTGCCGGCTAGTCTTGATCAGCCGTCCGGCTGATCGATTCGAGTCCGGCCGCCTCGGCAAACCGGCCGATCGCCACTAGCGCCGCTCCGGTGGCACCAATTTCCGGATTGGTCATGTGCGACACCTCGCGGGGCGCGAGCGCCGCCACGAACGCCTCCCGCCACCACTCCGACGCCTCCACCGCGCCGCCGCCGAGCACCACCGCGACCGGGTGCTCCACAATCGACTCGATCTCGACGAGGTCGCGGGCGACCTGCTGGCAGAGCGCGTTCATCAGCCCGGCGACGATCTGCACGGCGGTGGTGCTGAAACCGATGCCGCTGATCGACCCCGAGCCGGCCGGCGCCATGCCGGGCGGCCGGTCGCCGCCGAGCCGCGGGTCGGCCGCCGGGACGTTGCCCGGCGTCAGCTTGGCCAGCTCCGCGTCGAGCGCCGGGCCGCTGGGCAGGCGCAGCTCCCGCCGGGCCCAGGCGAAGAGGTTCCCGCCGGCCGAGTACGCCGTACCGGTGACGGTGTGCTCCTGGTCCACCCGGTACCGCCACAGCCCGGCCGGCAGCGGCGGCAGCTCGGTGCCGACCGGCGCGCGCTGCACCAGCCGTACCGCCGCCGAGGTGCCGACGGTGATCGCGGCGCGGCTCGGGTCGACGCAGCCGGAGCCGATGTTGGAGGCCGCGCCGTCGCCGGTGGGCGCCGCCCAGCGGGCGTCGGCCAGCCCCGGCCAGCGGCGGCGGAACTGGGACCGCAGCCGGCCCTGCCAGCCCAGCGGGGCGAGCCTCGGCAGCTCGGCCGCGCGCAGCCCGGCCAGCTCCAGCGCCTCCGGGTCCCATTCCAGGGTGCGCAGGTCGAGCAGTCCGGTGCCGGACGCCTCGGAGACCGACATCGGCGCCTCGTCGAGCAGCTGGCCGAGCACGTACTCGGCCAGCCCGGCGAAGCGGGCCGGTGGCGCGCCGGTGCGGCCGCGCAGCCACGGCACCCGTACGGTCCAGTAGAACCGGTGCCACCAGGTCCCGGTCCGCGCGTGGAAGGCCGCCTCGTCGACCGGTCCCCGGGCGTCCCCGGCCGGCACGGGACGGGTGTCCAGCCAGGTGAGCACCGGCCCGAGCGGTACGCCCCCGACGTCCAGCGGCAGGATCGAGTGCCACTGCGCGGCGGTGGCGACCAGCTCGACCCCGTCGAGGTGACCACCCGCGTTCAGCTCGTCCAGGCACTCCACCAGCGCGCCGAGGTAACCGGGGCCGTCCAGCGTCGCCGCGCCGTCGGCACCCACGGCGATGGTCACGCGCCGGCGGGCGAGCGCGCCGGGCAGCGGCACGGCGGCGCCGTCGAGGACCAGCCCGCGTACCGAGGAGGTGCCCAGGTCGAGCGCGAGAATGTTCATCGCCGCACACCGTACCCGCCGGGGCGCCGGTCCGCGTGGGCGTCCGCCGCGCCGCGCTCCGCCGCCGTACCGGGCCGGTCCGGCGCGCCGGGCCACACCCGTGGTCCATTCCGGGGGAAACGCTGGACCGGGGCCGGTACGGGCCGTAGGGTGGCCGGCATGAACGCGCGACTCAACTCCTGGTGGCCCGCCATCCCGGCGGCCCTCCCCCGCGCGTAGTTCTCCCACGCGGCCGCCCGTCGAGGCGGCCGCCGTCCCTTCCCGCGCAGCCCGGCCGCACCGGCGAACGGCCCCCGGCCCGAGGAAGCGACCCATGAACCTGCTGCGGCAACTGCTCACCACGATCGGCGACGGCGCCGATCCCGGCCCGTTCGCCCTGCTCCACCGCGAGGGCGCCACCGAGGTGGAGTTCCTGACCGGCCCGGTCCGCACCGCCGGATCGCTCGCCGACCTGCCCCTGCCCGACGGACCGGCCGGGCCGTACACGCTGGCGATGGTGCCGTACCGGCAGATCACCGAGCGCGGCTTCGCCTGCGTCGACGACGGCGCCCCGCTGGAGTACCTGTCCGTCACCGGGCACCGGCGGGTGCCGCTGGCGGAGCTGCTCGCGGCCCTGCCCGAGGCGGCGATACGGACCGAGGGCGGCGGCTTCGACATCGCCGACGAGGAGTACGCGGAGATCGTCCGCCGGGTGCTCGCCGACGAGATCGGCCGGGGCGAGGGGGCCAACTTCGTCATCCACCGCACCTTCCGGGCGGGGCTGGTCGGGCCGCCGCTGGCCGCCGCGGCCGCGGCGCTGCGGCGGCTGCTCACCGCCGAGCGCGGCGCGTACTGGACGTTCCTGGTGCACACCGGCGGGCGCACGCTGGTGGGCGCGACGCCGGAGCGGCACGTGAGCGTCGACGACGGGCTCGTGCTGATGAACCCGATCAGCGGCACCTTCCGGCATCCGGACGGGCCGGTCGACCGGGAGGCGCTGCTGCGCTTCCTGGCCGATCCGAAGGAGATCGACGAGCTGTACATGGTGCTCGACGAGGAGCTGAAGATGATGGCCACGGTCGCCGAGCACGGCGGCCAGGTGGTCGGGCCGTACCTCAAGGAGATGGCCCACCTGGCGCACACCGAGTACCTGCTGGCCGGGCGCGGTACCCGGGACGTGCGCGAGGTGCTGCGGGAGACCATGTTCGCCCCGACGGTGACCGGCAGCCCGATCGAGAACGCCTGCCGGGTGATCGCCCGGCACGAGCGCACCGGCCGCGGCTACTACGCCGGGGTGCTGGCGCTGCTCGGCCGGGACGAGGCGGGCCGGCAGACGCTCGACGCGCCGATCCTGATCCGTACCGCCGAGATCTCCCCGGACGGCCGCCTGCGGGTCCCGGTCGGCGCGACGCTGGTCCGGCACTCGACGGTGGCGGGCGAGGTGGCCGAGACGCACGCCAAGGCCGCGGGGGTGCTGGCCGCGCTCGGGCTGCGGGCGCCCGCGGCGCCCCGGCCGGCGAGCGCGGTACGCCTCGGCGACGACCCGGCGGTACGGGCCGCGCTGGCCGCCCGCAACGACCGGCTCGCCCGGTTCTGGCTCGAACAGCGGCGGCCCGGGGCGACGGTGGTGCCGGAGTTCGCCGGCCGGCGGGCCCTGATCGTCGACGGTGAGGACACCTTCACCGGCATGCTCGCGCACGAGCTGCGGGCGCTCGGCCTCGCGGTCGAGCTGCGCCCCTGGCACGCCCCCGGCGACCTCCGGGCCGCCGCGGCCGACCCCCGGGACGCGGTCGGCGACCACCGGTCCGGGGCCGCTGGTGCGGGCGGCTTCGACCTGGTGGTGGTCGGTCCCGGGCCGGGCGATCCGACCAGCACCACCGATCCGAAGATGGCCGCCCTGCGCGCGCTGGTCGCCGAGTCGCTCGCCATGGGCCGGCCCACGCTGGCGGTCTGCCTCGGGCACCAGTTGCTCTGCGGGCTGCTCGGGCTGCCCGTGCGCCGCCGGGACGCGCCGTACCAGGGGCTCCAGCGCGACGTCGAGCTCTTCGGCGCGGTACGGCGGGTCGGCTTCTACTCCAGCTACACCGCCTACGCCGGGGCGGACGAGGCGCTCACCCGGTACGGCGCGGTACGCCTCGCGCGGGACCCGGGCGACGGCGCGGTGCACGCGGTACGCGGCAGCGGCTTCGCCGGCGTGCAGTTCCACCCCGAGTCGGTGCTGAGCCAGGACGGCCTGGCGGTCCTCGCCGAACTGCTCGCCGGGTTGCTGCCGGCCCGGGCGGTCGCCGGCTGAAGCGGACCACCGGGGGCATACTTCGCGGCCCCCGGGGTAGATGCAGGCATGCCGGTGGTCCGGACGGGTCGAGAGCCCCCGGCCGGGCCACCGGTCACGAGCCGCCGGCGGCTCCGGCGGGGACGGCATCGGGTGGCCGCGGCTCAGGCGGCGAACCCGCGCCGCAGCGCGGTGGCGATCTCCACCGCCCGGCGGGTCGTCAGCGCGGTGGCGGCCAGCGCCGTCTCGTCGGGCGGCACCTCGCCGTTGTTGCTGGTGTGCGAGGCGCCGTACGGGTTGCCGGCGACGAACTGGCTCGGCTCGACGTAGCCGGGGACCACCACCAGCCCGCCCCAGTGGTAGAAGACGTTGAACAGGGAGAGCAGGGTCGCCTCCTGCCCGCCGTGCGCGGTCGCGGTGGAGCAGAACGCGGCGAAGACCTTGTTGACCAGGCCGCCCCGGGCCCAGAGCGGCCCGCTCGCGTCGATGAACTGCTTGAGCTGGGCGGCCATCACGCCGTACCGGGTGGGCGTACCGAAGATCACGACGTCGGCCCACTCGAGGTCGTCCAGCTCCGCCTCGGGCACGTCCTGGGTCTCCAGATGGTGCGCCGCCCAGCCCTCGTTGGAGCGGATCGCCTCGATGGGCGCCAACTCCCGTACCTTGCGCAGCCGTACGGCGGCGCCGGCCGCCTCGGCCGCGCTGGCCGCCGCCTGCGCCATCTTGTAGGTGGTACCGGTCGCGCTGTAGTAGATCACCGCTACCGCGGTACTACCGTCCATCGGGATCCCCCTCCGACCCGTTTGCCCGAACTCTTGCCCCTACCCGGTCGAACGCCGGACAAACGCGGAGGTCACGGGAAAATCGGCGCGGGCGGCTCAGTCGCCCGCCCAGGCCCGCGCGACGACGGCGGCGTAGTCCCGCGCGCTCGCGGCGCCGGGCAGCGCCAGCCGGCCGTCGAAGACGGTGAAGGGCACGCCGGTCACGCCGAGTTCGGCCGCCTGTCGCTCGTCGTCGCGGACCGCGTCGGCGTACTCGTCGCCGGCGAGCACCTCGCGCACCCGCGCCGCGTCGAGGCCGACCTCGACGGCCACCTCGGTGATCCGCCCGTGGTCGTAGGCGTCCGGGGCACCGCCGAAGAGCGTCAGTTGCAGCGCGTGGAACAGCCTCGGCGCCAGCCCGTACCCGGCCGCGAACTGGACGACCCGGTGCACGTCGAAGCTGTTCGCGTGGGGGCGTTCGGCCCGGTAGGGCAAGCCCTCCTCGGCGGCCATCTCCGCCATCCGGCTCTCCATCCGGAGCACCTGCTCGGTCGTGACGCCGAGCCGCTCGGCCAGGTACTCCGGCACCGGCCGGGGCTCCGCCGGCAGGTTCGGGTCCAGCTCGAAGGAGTGCAGGAAGAGGTCGATCGAGTCGGCGTGCGGCGACTCGGCGATCGCCTTCTCCAGCCGCGTCTCCCCGAGGTAGCACCACGGGCAGCCGATGTCGGCCCAGACGTCGATCTGGAGCCGGCGCCCCGGTGCGGTCGCTTCCGTCATCCTCGTTCCACCTTCCTCGGGTCCAGATCTGATGATCCACCACCGGGGTGGACCGGTGGCCTCCTACTGCCAGGCCCGTCCCAGCAGCATGTTGCCGACCTGCGCCAGCGCGAAGAACAGCCAGAGCACGGCCCAGTACTGCATCGGGATCGAGAAGAAGGTGTGGTCGTTGTGGTAGCCGTGCCCGTCCTCGGGATCGCGGTTGATGCGGCGCCCCACGTACCAGGTGGCGACGCCGGCGACGAGGAAGCCGCAGGGCACGCCGGGATAGCCGACGAGCTGGTAGCCGGCCGCGACCGCGGCGGCGGGAAACACGAGAGCGAGAATCCCTGCGCCGGTCCACCACATGTCGCACTCCTGCGGATCTCGCGGAACCCGATCGACCGCCTGCGTCGCGGGGATTATGCCGGACGGATCACCGCGGTCGCTCCGTGCGCCACCGCGGCGGCGACGGCGTTGGCCGCGAGTTCATCTCCCGTTCGACGCCGGTGCACGACGGCGGATCAGTCGCGCCGCAATCATCGAGAACGGTCGAATCCTTCCGGCACAATCGTCCCGAGGGGAACCGACGCGTACCGACCGAAGGAGCCCTGCCATGCCTGGCGCGCTGACCCGACGAGCGCTGCTCACCGCCGTCCCGGCCGTGGGCCTGGCCGCCGCGGTCCCGGGTGTCGCGTACGCCGAGGAGCTGGCCTACGGCGCGTTCCGCGTCGTACGTCGCCGGCCCGACGTGCCCGGCCAGCCCGAGATCACCCTGCCCGCGGGCTACGAGATCGTGCCGGGCGCCACCTACTCCGTGGCGTCCCGGGCCGAGTACTACGCCTTCGTACGCGGCCCCCGTGACGCCGCCGGCATCGAGGTGCTCGTCCGGTGGCCGGACACCCCGGTGGAGGCGGTCGTCCACCAGGAGCTGCGGCTGGAGCTGCGGCGCGACCCGGCCGACCGGCACGCCTTCGCGTTCACGCTGCCCATGACGCAGCCGACGGCCGGCGCGAACGAGCCCACGATCCAGGTCTGGAGCTTCCCGGACATCTCCCCCGGGATGAACTACCGCGTCGAGCACAACGACCCGGACCGCGTCGCCGGCCCCTGGACGACCGTGCCGTGGCCGGCCGGTCCGGTGCGGTCGGTGATCCATCAGTTGGTCGCGGCGCACGCCATCTGCCGCGACTCGGGCCTGGTCGAGATCGCGGCCGCCAAGGGGCACCGCTTCGTGCTGATGGGGTTCGAGACCAACAACACCCTGCACGCGGACAATCCCCCGCACTGGCACATCTCCTACAACTCGGGCCCGGACTTCAATTCGCCCACGCACAACCCGCACCTCTGGCTCGACTCCGCGGGGCGCAACTTCTACAACGGCATGGACGTCACCGGGCTGGGCCGCCTGAAGTACTACGTCGGCGAGCCCGCCCCGCTCTACGACTTCGTGGGCGACGCGAACGGCGGCCGGGGAAACCTCGTACTGACGTTCACGCTCCGGCCGGACGGGGGAATCGACATCGCGCCCGCCGACGGTCCGGGCTACGCGATCGCGGCCGGGCGCGACGGCGGCCTCGTCGAGGAGGTCACGGCGCTGCGGGACGGCGCGCCGTGGTTGCGGATCACCACCGACGACCGGGTCCGGCACGGCGCGCTGACCGTACGGGTCACGGGGCTGCGCGATCCGGCCGAGTCGTACGCCCGGGTCTACCGGTACGACCGGCTCACGGGCGTGCTGCGGCGCCAACGGCGACACGCCGGCCCGACGCCGAGCCGACGGCCGGGGCTGGGCGCGGGGACCGTTCCCGCTTCGTAGACTCGGCGCGTGATCGCGCCGATGTGGCGGGGTTGGGTCCGTACCGAGCGGGTCGGCGAGTACGTCGACTACATCGACCGCACCGGCCTGGCCGAATACCGGCGGACGCCGGGAAATCTCGGTGCCGAGATGTGGACGCGGGACCTGGGCGACGGCCGGTCCGAGGTGACGACGGTGAGCTGGTGGAGATCGCTCGACGATGTCCGTGGGTTCGCCGGCGACGACATCGAACGGGCCGTCTTCTATCCGGAGGACGACGAGTACCTGGTCGGCCGGGAGACCACGGTGACGCACCACGAGGTGGCGCGACAGCTCCGGTAGCCGCCCGGCCGCCCGGCGCCTACCAGGGCACCGGTCCACCCTCGGCGAAGAACCCGCCGGTGGGTCCGTCCGCGCCGAGCGTGGCCAGGCGTACCACCACGGCGGCGCCCTGCGCGGTCGTGAGGTACCCGGTGTGGTGGTTGATGTCCGTGTCGACGAAGCCGGGGTCGGCGGCGTTGACCAGGATGCCGTCCTTGCGCAGCTCGTTGGCGTACTGCACGGTCAGCCCGTTCAGCGCGGTCTTCGAGGGCGAGTAGGCGGCCGACGCCAGCAGTCCCGCGAGCGGACCGTCCGGGTCGCTGGCGAGGGTCAGCGACCCGGCGGCGCTGCTGACGTTGACGATGCGCGGCGCCGGCGACCGCCGCAGCAGCGGGAGCAGGGCATTGGTCACCCTGATCACGCCGAAGACGTTGGTCTCGAAGACCGCCCGGACCATGTCCAGGTCGACGGAGCTGGGGACCTGGTCATGGGCGTCCTCGGGCGAGACCTGTCCGGAACCGCTGATGCCGGCGTTGTTGATCAGTACGTCGAGGCGACCGAAGCGCTCCTCGACCCACCGCGCGGCCGCCCCGACGGTGGCCGGGTCGGTGACGTCCAGGACGACGGCGTACGCGTCGCCGCCCGCCGCCCGGACCGCCGCGGCGGCCTGCTCACCGCGCCCCTGGTCGCGGGCGCCGATCAGGACCGTCATGCCCAGCGCGGCGAGCCGCTCGGCGGTCGCCCGGCCGATCCCCTTGTTCGCTCCGGTGATCATTGCCACCGTCCGGTTGGTGCTGTACTCGCTCATGGTCAAGCTCCTCCCCGGGAGAGTTCGTCTTCCCCCGGGACGAGACGGCCCGGCCGTTCCGTGACACGTCCCGGGTCGTTCTGTGACATGCCTCGCGTGGGTCGGCGAGATGTCACGGGCGGGCCGGCTGTCTCGTCCCGGGTAACGGAGGCGGCGACTCTTGAGGAAAGGTGCTGGTCATGCGGGCGTTCGTGGCGGGCGGGGCCGGAGTGCCCGGGCGGCGGCTGGTCGCGCGTGATCACGAGGTGACGGCGACGACGAAGCGCGCGGCCAGGCCGCTGCCGGAGCAGTTGGGCGCCGAGGGGTTCGGGGAGGACCCGTGGTGACCCCGGTCGAGGAGTTCGAGGAGCTGCGACCGCTGCTCTTCTCGATCGCCTACCGCCTCCTCGGCAGCGTGGGCGAGGCCGAGGACGCGGTCCAGGAGACCTGGCTGCGCTACGCGGCCTCCCCGACACGACCCGCGTCGACCAGGGCGTTCCTGTCGGCCGTGGTCACCCGGATCGCGATCGACGTACTGCGCTCGGCCCGCGCCCGGCGGGAGGAGTACGCCGGGCAGTGGTTCCCCGAGCCGCTGCTGACCGACCCGTACGAGGACCCGGAGCGGGCGGCGGAGCTGGCCGACTCGGTGTCGATGGCGGCCCTGTTGCTGCTCGAACGGCTCAGCCCGCTGGAGCGGGCGGTCTTCGTGCTGCGGGAGGTGTTCGGGTTCGGCTTCGGCGAGGTCGCCGCCGCGGTGGGGCGTTCGGAGGCGGCGTGCCGCCAGCTCGCGGTGCGGGCGCGGCGGCACATGGACGCGGGACGGGCCCGGTTCGCGGCGGATCGCCGGGAGCGGGACGAGCTCGCCGACCGGTTCTTCGCCGCCTTCCGGGAGGGCAACCTCGACGGGCTGCGACGGCTGCTCGCCGCCGACGTCCGCATGGTCGGCGACAGCGGGGGCAAAGCCCCGTTGTGGGGCGGGGACGTCTTCGGCGCCGGGAACGTGGCCCGGACGCTGGCCGGCTTCGCCCCGCCGTTCCTCCGGATCGGCGGCGTGGTGGAGCCGCACGAGGTGAACGGCGAGCCGGGCGCGATCTTCCGGGACCGGGACGGCAGGGTGGTCAACACGCTGTCGCTCGACATCCTCGACGCGCAGGTCCAGACGATCCGCGCGACGCTCAACCCCGACAAGCTCGGGCATCTCGGTCCGGTGGCGGACGCCTGGGCGGTCGTCCGCGCGACCAACCGGGCCCGCCGGCTCATCGATCGAGCACGAGGATCGGCCGGCCTCTCCGACCTGCCCGAGGGCGCTTCAGGCGCCGACGGTACGCGTCGAGCCCGGTCGTGACGGCGACGAGGAGGCGGTGGCGGCGTCCGGACCGATCGCCTCCGCCACCTCGCGCAGGTCGTCGTTCAGCTGGTGATCGCGCCCGGGCAGCCGGTGCAGCCGTGCCTGCGGGATGGCGCGGGCGTAGAGGTCGGCATGCGCCGGTGGGGCGATCGCGTCCTGGAGTCCGTGGAACACGTGTACCGGCACGCCGCGGGGCAGCCTCGCACCGAGGTCGTGTGGCAGTTCGAACTCGTCACCGGGCCAGCCGCCCGTACCGACGAACGGGGCGGCGATCAGCACGATCGCCCCGATCCTCCGCTCCGGTGGGCGCTCGGCGAGGGCGTTGACGAGGATGGTCCCGCCCACCGAGTGGCCTACGACGGCCGCGCCGTCATCGAGGGCCGCCATCTCCCGCCGGATGGCCGCGCTCCACCGCGCGTAGTTCGGGTCGTCCTCGTCGGGCATGCGGGGGTAGCGGACCTCGTACCCGTCCCCGAGTTCCCGCCGGAGGCTGTCGCACAGCTTGTCGTCCCACTCGTCGTGCGCGCCCGCGCCGCCTCCCTGAATGAACAGGATCTGCCGCATCCCCGCCACGACCTCCTTCTTCGCGCCCGGCTGACAATCCGGCCCGACATCCGCCCCCTGGGTCCGGCGACGCTCGGGGCAACCTGTCGGGCGTCCCCGGCCGTACCGAATCTAGTACGGAAACGTCACTTGATCTTTCGGTTGGTGTGGTGGCCGAGGCTGTGCCGGTTGGGCTCCGGTCCGACCTGGCCTTCGCGGCGCGGACGGTCGCGGATGCCGCCGACCACCACGACTTCACGGGACCAGCAGCTCGGTCCGGTACTCGCCGGCCAGACGAGCCGCACGCTGCCCGCGCTCGTCCTGTTCCTCCGCGCTCAGCGGAGGCGGCGGCGAATCGGGCCCGTCGACCTGGTCGCCCACCCTGCGGAAGTACTCGTCCTGCCCGGCGGGGGTGCACATGCACAGGAGGCGGGCGGGCTGGTCGGAGCGGTTGCGGAAGAAGTGCGGCGCGTTGGCCGGTATGTTGACCGTCTCGCCGGCCCGCGCGACGACCGGCGTTCCGCGGAAGGTGAATTCCACCGCGCCGTCGAGCACGGTGAACATCTCCTCGAAGTCGTGGCGGTGCGGCGGTGGGCCACCACCCGGTGGCACGCGCATGTCGATCAGGCAGTACCGGCCGGCCGTCTGGTCCCCGCTCACGAGCACGGTGTAGGTGCCACCGGCGATGGCCAGGTGGACCAGTCCCGGACCGTCGGGCCGCACCTGGACGAGGTCCCGCCCCGGATCGTCGGGCGGTAGTGCCGAGTTCGACATGCACATTTCCTTCCGGTCGGCTCGGACGTCGGGCGGACGAGTTCGTGCGCGACGAGGCGGGTACCCCGACGGGGTCACGCGAAACCGCGGCGCCGGCCGGGCGCCGTCCCGGCCGATCCCGGAACCGGCGGACCGGAACCGCCGGCTCCGTCCGGACCGCCGGGTCGCGCCCTGAACAGGGCGCGTCGGCGAGGTCCGGACGGAGCCGGCCCGTCGTCCAGGCCCGACGCAGGCCGGCAATGATCGGCAGGACCCGGCCCGGTCAGGCGGTGAGCGCGCCGGTGGAGCGTCCCTCGTGCAGGGTCAGGTTCCGGCCGTTCGCCGGGTCGAACAGGTGGATCTTGTCGAGGTTGAACCAGACCCGACGGCTCTCCCCCTCGGTCACGGACGACTCGGCCGAGAGCCGGGTGACCAGGTTCGAGCCCATCGCGGAGAGGTCGTCCGCCCCGGAGTCCGCCGCCAGCTCGTCCAGCTCGGCCGCGGTGGCGCGCTCGCCCTCGACGGTGAAGTAGACGTACTTGTCCGAGCCCATCGACTCGACGATGTCGACCGGCGCCTCGAACTCCACCCCGTTGGCGCGCGTCCCCTCCTCCACCAGCTCCGCGTCCTCGAAGTGTTCCGGGCGGATACCCATGATCAGCTCGCGCGGGGCGTTCTCGGCCTCCAGTTCGCGGCGTACCCGGTCGCCGAGGGGCAGCTCGCCGAGCGCGGTACGCAGCCGGCCGTCGACCACGGCGGCCTGGAGGAAGTTCATCGACGGCGAGCCGATGAAGCCGGCGACGAAGAGGTTGGCCGGGTGGTCGTACAGCTCCTGCGGCGGTCCCACCTGCTGCACGGCGCCGCCCCGCATGATGACCACCCGGTCGCCGAGGGTCATCGCCTCGGTCTGGTCGTGCGTCACGTAGACCGTCGTCGTACCGAGCCGCTTCTGCAGCCGGGAGACCACGGTACGCATCTGCACCCGCAGCTTCGCGTCCAGGTTGGAGAGCGGCTCGTCCATCAGGAACGCCTTGGGGCTGCGTACGATCGCCCGGCCCATCGCCACCCGCTGCCGCTGCCCACCGGAGAGGTTCGCCGGCTTGCGGTCCAGCAGGGCGGTCAGCTCCAGCACCTTCGCCGCCTCGTCGACCTTCTGGTCGATGCTCGCCCGGTCCAGCTTCGCCAGCCGCAGCGGGAAGGCCATGTTCTCCCGTACGGTCATGTTCGGGTAGAGCGCGTACGACTGGAACACCATCGCGATGTCCCGCTCCCGGGGCTCCTTGTCGTTGACCCGCTCGCCCGCGATCCGCAGCTCGCCGGAGCTGATCTCCTCCAGCCCTGCGATCATGTTCAGGGTCGTCGACTTGCCGCAGCCCGAGGGCCCGACCAGGATGACGAACTCGCCGTCGGCGATCTCCAGGTCGAGTTCGTGTACCGCCACGGTCCCGTCCGGGAACCGCTTGGTGACCTTGTCCAGCACGATGTCAGCCACGAGCCAACCCACCTATCCCTTCACCGCGCCGGACGTCAGGCCCGAGACGATGCGACGCTGGAAGAACAGCACGAACAGAATGATCGGAATGGTGATCACGACGGCGGCGGCCGAGATGGCGCCCGTCGGATCCTCGAACTGCGACGCCCCCGTGAAGAACGAGAGCGCCACCGGCACCGTGCGGGACTGCTCGGTGGAGGTCAGCGAGATCGCGAAGAGGAAGTCGTTCCAGCAGAAGATGAAGACCAGGATCGCCGTGGTGAAGACGCCCGGCGCGGCCAGCGGCGCGATGACCCGCCGGAACGCCTGCCCCTGGGTCGCGCCGTCCATCTTCGCCGCCTTCTCCAGATCCCACGGGATCTGCCGGAAGAACGCCGACAGCGTGTAGATCGCCAGCGGCAGCGCGAAGGTGATGTACGGCAGGATCAGCCCCGGCCAGGTGTCGAAGAGCCCCAGCGACCGCTCGATCTGGAACAGCGGCGAGACCAGCGACACCTGCGGGAACATCGCGATCAGCAGCGAGATCCCGACCAGCAGCTTCTTGCCCGGGAAGTCGAGCCGGGCGATGGCGTACGCGGCCATCGTGCCGAGCACCACCGCGACGGCGGTCGAGATCAGCGCGATGCCGATCGAGTTGCCGAGCGCCCGCACGAACTGGTCGGTGGAGAAGATGGTCCGGTAGTTGTCGAGCGTCCACTCGCGGGGGACGAAGTTCCCGTCGGTGAGCGTCGCCGTGGTCTTGAACGACAGCGACGCGATCCACAGCACCGGTACCAGCGCGAAGACGATCACCACGACGTCCAGCAGGCCCCAGCGCCACTTCGCCCGCGCGGTGGTGTCCGCGGCGGCCATCAGCGCCTCCCCTCATCCGTGCCACCCGGGGCGGCGGTACCGAACAGCTTCACGAAGACGAACGCGATCAGCGCCACGGCGAGGAAGATCAGCACCGACATGGTGGCGCCGATGCCGAGGTTCAGCCCCCGCATCAGGTTGTTGTAGGCGAGCATCGACACCGACGAGGTCTGGTTCGCCCCGGCCGTGAGCACGTAGATGTTGTCGAAGACCCGGAACGCGTCCAGCGTGCGGAACAGCAGCGCCACCAGGATCGCCGGCTTCATCACCGGCAGCGTCACCCGGACGAACCGCTGCCACGCCGTCGCGCCGTCCATCGACGCGGCCTTCAGCAGGTCCTCGGGCACCAGCGCCAGGCCCGCCATCAGCAGCAGCGCCATGAACGGGGTGGTCTTCCAGATCTCCGCGAGCATCACGATCGCCAGGGCGCTGGCCCGCTCGGTCAGCGGCGCCCCGTCGCCGAAGACGTTGGCCAGGTAGCCGGTCTGCGGCGTCCAGGCGTACCGCCAGGAGAACGCGGCCACCACGGTGACGATCCCGTACGGGATCAGGGCCGCCGTCCGGACCAGGCCCCGGCCGACGATCGTACGGTGCATCACGATCGCCAGCCCCATGCCGAGCACCAGCTCGACGGCCACGGTCACCACCGTGATCAGGAGCGTCACGCCGAACGCCGTCCACCAGTACTGGTTGGTCAGCACGGTCGCGTAGTTGGCGAGGCCGACGAACCTCCGCTCGTCGGGGAACTTCAGGTCGTAGCGCTGCAACGAGAGCCAGACCGAGTAGAGGATCGGGTAGGCGGTGACGGCCAGCATCACGATCGCCGCCGGGGCGCAGAGCAGCCACCCCAGCTTCTTCTCCGCGCTCACCCGCTTCGCGGCGCCGGCGTCCTTCCCCCGCACCGCGCCCGAACCGCGTTCGACGCGCCGCTGCGGGGAGGAGGCCGCCGCGTCGCCCCGCTCGCTCGCCGGTCGCGGTCGCGGCGTGGTCGTACCGGCGCGGTCCTCCGCCCGGTGGCTGTTCTGGGTGGTCACGGGAGCACCCCCTTGGATTCGAGCGCGTCGCGGGTCGCCTTGCGCAGCTGCGCGGCGGTGCGCTCGGGCCTGATCGCCGACGGCGGGGAGAGCGCCGCGGAGAGGACGGTCGAGATGTTCTGGTACGCGGGCGTGCGCGGCCGTACCGCCGGGTCCTTCAGCTCCTCCAGGATCGTGTCCCGCATCGGGTACGCCTTCGCCATCTCCGGCTCGGCGTAGACGCTCTCGATCGTCGGCGGCACGCCGTCGTTGATCGCCGAGAACTTCTGGTGCTCGGCGTCGCGCAGGCACTGCGCCGCGTCGAAGGACTCCTCCGGGTGCCGCGAGTAGGCGCTGACCGCGAGGTTGTAGCCGCCGATGGTGACCCGGCTCGGGGTGCCGGCGTCGACGCCGGGGTAGCGCGCCCAGCGCACCTTCTTGGCCAGGTCCGGTGCGGCCTCCTGCATGGCCGGGTAGACGAAGGGCCAGTTGAGCTGGAACGCCGCGTCGCCGGACTGGAAGGCCAGCCGCGCGTCGTCCTCGACGCTGTTGGTGAAGCCGGGCGCGGTGACGCCGCTGGAGGCGAAGCGTTGCAGCACCCCGAGCGCCTTGACCGCGCCCGGGTCGAAGACGGCCTGCTTGCCGTCCTCGCTCACGATCGCGCCGCCGGCACTGGCGGTCAGCGTGTTGTAGAGCACCACCAGGCCCTCGTACTGCGCGCCCATCGTGATCACCTGGTACGGCTTGCCCTCCGCCTTGAGCTGCTGCGACATCTGGATCATCTCGTCCCAGGTGCGCGGCGGCCGGGGTACGAGGTCGCTGCGGTACCAGAGCAGCTGCACGTTGGTGTTCTTCGGCGCGGCGTAGAGCTTGCCCTGGTACTGCGCGGTGGCCAGCGGCCCGGCCAGGGTGCCGCGCTCCACCTCCGCCTTTCGCGCGCCGGTCCACTCCCGGATCCAGTTGGCGCTGGCGAACTCCTGGGTCCAGGTCACGTCCAGGCCCAGCAGGTCCATCGCGCTGTCCCGGGCGGCGAGCCGCCGGGCCATCTGTACCCGCTGGTCGTCGGCCTGCCGCGGCAGCACCTGGTACGCGATCCGGTACCGCCCGCCGGCCCGGGCGTTGCAGTCGTCCACCACCTTCTGCAGGTTCTGCTCCGGCCCGTAGTAAAGGTTGATCGTCGGTGCCCCGCCCGGGTCGCCGGAACCGCACGCGGCCAGCGGCGCGGCGAGCGCCAGTGCCAGCCCGGCGGCGGCCACCGCGCGGGTGCGCGGCCGCCACCGATGTCGGCCCGCCTCGGCCTCCCTCATCACTTCACTCCCCTCCTGCCGACGGCACGCCGGGGAGTACACGCGTGCCCCGGCGCACGCCGATCCGGCCCGGCCCCCAGGACGGCCGGGCCGTCCGCCGGGTACCGGGCGGAATCGCTCGCTTCCACTGCCCAGCCGACACCCGCGCGAAACCTGCCCGCAATCGCCGGTGACGATCCGGCGGACAGCGGCGGTGGGAATGCGAATGTCGGCGCGGAATCGCGTTCCGGACGGGGCGGCGTCGGCGCCGGGAAAGTGAATCCAGAACGGTGTATGACCGGGCCGAAGGTTGGGTTAACGTGTTCGGTAATTTGCGCCGCGTCGCCATCGGTGCCGACGCGCTCGACCGACGCCGACCGGCCCGCACCCAGGAGGCGCCGCCATGCCGGAAGCGCGCACCCTCGCCCTGTCGTTCGAGGTCGACGGTCCCCCGCCGGCCAAGACCGAGGCACTGTCGATCTTCGCCGCCGGTCACCGGCAGGCCGGCCGCATCCGGGCCCTGCTCGAGGCCGCCTGCCGCGCCGCGCAGCACAGCGGATGGACGCCGCTGACCGGGCCGGTCGCGCTGGACCTCGTCCTGCGCTGCCCACCCGGCCTCCGTACCGTCGACGCAAGCGCCCTGCTCGGCGGCGTCTGCGCGGTGCTCGCGGACAAGAAGGGAGTCGCCAACATCGGCCTGGCGCACCTTGGCGTCCTCGTCGACGTCGCCCTCTACCTCGACGACCGCCAACTGCGACGGGTCGGTTTCCAGGAGGAGCCGGCCGAGCGGACCTCGTATCTCGTGCGCGTCGCCGAGCTCCCCCCGCCGGTTTGATCCACGCCCGGGAATGGGTACCGCGAGGGTCGAGGAAGGGAGCGGTGATGCCGGAACCACATGTCACGCTCGACCCGGCCGGCCTGGGCCCCGCCGAGCGCAGGCTCCAGGGCCCGCTGGAGGAACAGCTCACCTCGGCGCTGCGGGCGGCCACCGACCGGGTTCGCGAGGAGTACGCCGGCGAGCCCGTGGAGGAGGTCTGCCAGCGCCTGCTGGACGAGACCCGCTCGGGGCTGCACCCCGACATCGCCACGGGCTTCCAGCCGGACATGGACGAGTTCTGCCGGATCGCGGTCGCGATCGTCCGCCACGAGGTGGCGTGAGGCGGCCGGAAACCGGGGCGTGGCCGCCGGCCGCGAACCCCCTCACCGCCCGGCGGCCACGCCCGGCCCGCCGGGCGGCTCGGGCTCGCGCAGCGTACGCAGGCAGAGCCAGCCCAGGGCGGGCAGCGCGACCAGCGGGGCGAGCGCGACCCGCAGGGAGGTCGCGTCGGCGAGCGCCCCGATCAGCGGGCTGGCGATCCCGCCGACGCTGACGGTCAGCCCCAGGGTCACCCCGCTGGCGGTCCCCACCCGCCCGGGCAGGTAGTCCTGCGCGAGCGTGACGTGCAGCGAGAAGGGGACGTACAGCCCGGCCGAGGTGAGCGCGACGAAGAGATACACCGGCGGACCGGGGACGACAACGACTCCGGCGACCGCGACGACGGTGAGGGCGTAGGACCACCGGACGACGTCGACCCGGCGGTGACGTCGCGCGAGCCGCCCGCCGGCCAGCGTGCCGACCGCGCCGCCGAGGTAGAGCACGAAGAGGGCGACGGTGCCGGCGAGTTCGCCGCCGCCGGTGCGCTGCCGCACGTGCAGCGAGACGAACGCGCTCAGCCCGACGAAGACCACCGAACGGCAGAGGATCGCGCCCGAGAGCCGGCGGAAGGAGGGCCAGTCGTCCCGGCCGGGCGCCGCGCCAGGCCGTACCGCCGACACCGGGCCGGAGTTGCCGAGGCCGCGCAACGCGCCCAGGCAGAGGAGCGCGCCGGCGAGGGCGGGGACGACCAGCAGCGGCGCGGCGCGCAGCCCGCCGGTGGCGACGACGGCGGAGACCAGCGGCGGGGCGGCGACGAAGCCGAGGTTGCCACCGAGGGAGAACCAGCCCATCGCGGTGTGGCTGCCGCGGCTGGCGAGCCGGGCCACCCGGGCGGCCTCCGGGTGGTACGCGGCGACGCCGGCCCCGGAGAGGGCGACCGCCAGCAGCGTACCGGCGTAGCCGCCGCCAACCCCGCTCAGCGCGACGCCCGCGCCGGCCAGCACGGTGGCGACCGGCAGCAGCCACGGCATCACCCACCGGTCGGTGAGCGCCCCGAACAGCGGCTGCACCACCGACGACAGCAGGGAGGCGGCCAGCACGAGGCCGGAGGCGGCGGCGTAGCCGTAGGCCCGCTCGGCGACGAAGAACGGCACCAGGGCGGCCACCGCGCCCTGGTAGACGTCCACGCAGGCGTGTCCGAGGGACATCAGCGCGACCGGCCTGCTCGGCCGCTGGGCGATCGGGATCGTCGGCACCTTGCGATCTTGGCGTCGCCGGCGTGGGTCGCGCTTCCGATAAGTTGCCAACCTGTGCCGAACGTCCGCCATCTGCCGCAGGCCCCGACCCGCGCCCAGACCCTGGCCGCCGGGGAACGGATCAGCGCCCACCGCCACGACGAACACCAGATCGTGTACGCCGGCTCCGGTGTCCTGGCCGTCACCACCGACGCCGGCACCTGGCTCGCCCCCGGCACCCGCGCCATCTGGGTACCCGCCGGGACGGTGCACGCCCACCGCGCCCACGGCCACCTCGACCTGCACCTGGTCGGGCTGCCCGCCGGCGACAGCCCGCTCGGCCTGGACGCGCCCACCGTCCTCACCGTCACCCCGCTGCTCCGCGAGCTGATCCTCGCCTACACCCGCGCCCCCGACGACACCGGCGCCGAACGGCGGCGCCTGCGCGCGGTCCTGCACGACCAGTTGCGCGCCTCGCCCCAACAGCCCGTGCGGCTGCCCACCCCGACCGACCCGCGGCTGGCCGCCGTCTGCGCCATCGTCCACGACAACCCGGCGGAGACCCGCACCCTCGCGGCCCTCGCCGCCGCCACCGGGACCAGCGACCGTACCCTCAGCCGGCTGCTCCACGCCGAGTTCGGCATGACCTTCCCGCAGTGGCGCACCCAGTCGCGCCTGTACCACGCGCTGCGGATGCTCGCCGAGAACACCCCGGTCACCACCGTCGCCCACCGCTGCGGCTGGTCCTCCACCAGCGCCTTCATCGACGTGTTCCGCCGCTCGTTCGGCTACACCCCCGGCCGGTACCACCGCCGCCCGTAGGGCCGGCGCTGCGGGCGGGCTCAACGCGACCGGCCGCCGCCCGTAGGGCCCGGGTCAACGCGACCGGCCGGCGCCCGACGTCCGCGGCGGCTCGCCGGCCGGGTGCTCACCGTCGACGCGTCCGCCCGGACCTCGGACCGGGATGGTCAGCTCGACGTAGGTGCCGGCACCCGGGGCGCTGTCCACGGCGACCCGGCCGCCGAGCGCCTCGATCGGTTCGCGTACCGAGCGGGCCAGCCCGACCCCCGGGCGCGGCAGCGCCGGGTCGAAGCCGCGCCCGCGGTCGAGCACACTGATCAACAGTTCGCCCTCGGCCAACTCCGCCCGGACCACCACCTCCGGCACGCCGGCGTGCTTGGCGACGTTGGTCAGCGCCTCGCCGACGGCGCCCACCACCGTGTCGACGAGTTCGGCGGCGAGCGGCGGCGCGCCGCGCGACGCGGAGCGCAGTTGGGCGGCGTGCACCCGCACCCGGAGTCCGGCCAGCGCCTGCCGGGCCGCCAGCTGTTCGAGACCGCCGGCGAGGTCGCCGTCGCCGCCGGGCGGGCGGCCGGCGGTGACCAGCGAACGCAGCCAGCCGGCGTCCGCGGCGACCAGGGCCCGCATCCCGTCGTCGGCCACCCAGCGGTCGCGGGCCAGCGTCTCCATGGTCTGCAACACCCGGTCGTGCAGCAGCCGGGCGTGCCGGCTGCGCTCCCGCTCCGAGGCGAGTTCGGCCTCCCGGCGCGCGGTGGCGGCCGTGGCCCGGTCCAGGTCGGCGCCGCTGCGGCGCAGGGTACCCGCCACCGCCCAGGCGACCCCCGCGTTGGCGAGGTACGGCACCGCGTTCGGCACGACGTTCCAGGTCGGGTCGCCGACGATGGTGACCGCGGCGACCGCGTACGCGACGGCGATCAGCCCGACCAGCGCGGCGACCACGGGCAGCGTACGGGCCGCCAGCGCGATCCCGAGCACGGCGAGCAGCGCGAACGGGTACATGAAGAAGACCCAGGTGTGCCCCTGGACGGTGCGGCTGGCCAGCACCGCCGAACCGAACATGCCCGCCGCGAGCAGCACGCTGTCGAGGACGGTGGGCGCCAGGCCGGGTACCCCGCGCCGGCGCACCGCCACCGCGACGAGCAGCAGGCTCTCCACCACCAGCGCGCCGACCAGGGCGACGCCGCCGGCGAGCGGGTGGTAGTGCGGGTAGGTCGCCGACAGCGCGACGAGCACCTGCAGCAGCCCTGCCAGCCGGAACAGCACGTACGCCCGGAGCAGCACCAGCTCGGCGCGCTGGGCGCCGGTGCCGGCCGCCGCGGCGCTCCCGGTCACCGGTGCGGCGCTCCCGGTCGCCCGCGCCGCGCTCACGGTCGCCGGCGCGGCGCTCACGGGCGCCGGCGCGGCGCTCACGGGCGAGCGGTGTCGAGGCGGGACAGCGCCGCCCGGGTCAGCTCGGCCTTGTTCCCGACCTGGAGCTTCGCGCGGATCCGCTCGACGTAGGTGTCCACGGTCGCCTTCCGTACGCCGAGCCGGGTGGCGATCTGGCCGTGGGTGAACCCGCGGGCGATCAGGCTGAGCGTCTGCTCCTCGCGAGGCGACAGCGGCGGGGCCGGGCCGGCCTCGGTGGCACCGGCGCGACCGCCTCCCTCGGCGAGCGCGGCCTGGACGATGTCGGCCAACTCGGCCGAGAGCGAGAAGCCGCCGGCCGCGAGCGTCTCGACGGCCGAGACCAGCAGCTCGGGGCTGGACTGCTTGGTCAGGTAGCCGCTGGCCCCGGCGCCGATCGCGCCCAGCACGTCCTCGGCGCGTCCGCTCGCGGAGACCACCAGGACCCGGGCGAGGGTGGCCAGGTCCCTGATCGCGGCGGTCGAGGCGGTCGCCCCGTCGAGATAGAGGTCCATCACGATGACGTCGGGGCGCTCGGCGTCGCCCGCGGCGGCGAGCTGCTCGGCGAGTTCGGCGAGCGAGCCGGCGGAGTACCGGACGTGCAGCTCGGACAGGTCGGCCAGCACGTGGGCGATGCCCCGGCGGGCGATCGGGTGGTCGTCGACGACCGCAACCTTGATCATTTCGGCTTCCCCGGCGATCGACGCGTTGTCTCGGGTCATGATGCGCCATTTCGGTTCCGCCGGACAGATCTCACCCGGACAATGCTGCGCCGGCCCGGTGGCGTTCGCCTGTCCGGTAAACACACCACACGTCGCCGTGGTGCGAAAAGACCCTTCTGGGTTCTCGGGGACGGTGAACAAAATCGACCGCATCCGATTTTCTCGCGCCTCGCGAAGGGACCCCCACCATGCCCATCGGTACCGCCAGATCCGCTCCCCGGCGCGGGCCGGCTCTGCTCTTCGGCGCGCTGCTCGCGCTGACCCTCACGCTGCTCGGTGCCGCTCCGGCGCAGGCGGCCGGAACCGGAAAGATCAACTCCTGGGGTGACCCGGTGAACGTGCGCAGCGGGCCCGGCACCGGGTACTCGGTCGTCGGCTCGCTGGCACACGGCACCACGGTCACGATCCAGTGCACCGCCCGGGGCACCAACGTCGAGGGCCCGTACGGCTGGACGGACCTCTGGGACAACATCGGCAACAACCGCTGGGTCGCCGACGCGCTGGTCGACACCGGCACGATGAACCCGGTCGCCGGCGCCTGCGGCGGCAGCGGCGGCCTCGACCCTGGCCGGTACCCGTGGCCCGCCACGGACGGCTGGGTCGCCGACGGCGCCGGCTACTACGCCGGCGAGTGCACCTCCTTCGCCGCCTGGGCCGTGCGCAACGACAACATCGCCAGCCGTTCGCCCGACTGGCGCGGCAACGCCGACATGTGGGACGACGACCGCGGCACGGTGAGCGTGGTCAGCACCCCGCGCGTCGGCGACGTCGCCCAGTGGGACCCGTACCGCAACGAGGCCGGCAGCGCCGGGCACGTCGCGTACGTCAGCGCCGTCAACGGCGACGGGACGGTGCAGATCCAGGAGTACAACTGGGGCACCTTCCACCGGTACAACACCCGCCGGATCGCGGTCGGCAACCCCAGCCGGTACCTGCGCTTCTGACCGGCGGCGCGCAGCCCCGCTCGACGCCCCGCCCGGGACCGCCACCCCGGACGGGGCCGAGGCAGCACCGCCACCCCGGGCCGGACCGGGGCGCGGCCGTCATTCCGGGCCGGGGCGCGGCCGGGCCGTCGTTCCGAGCCGGGCTACGGCCGTCATTCGGGCCCGGGGCGCGGCCGGCGGAGGGTGAGGATCAGGTCGGCGACCAGGGCGGTCCAGCCGGTCTGGTGCCAGGCGCCCAGGCCGGCGCCGTTGTCGCCGTGGAAGTACTCGGGGAAGGCGACCAGGTCGCGCCAGTCCGGGTGGTTCTGGAACAGCTCGCACGCGCCGTAGATCGGCCGCCGGCCCCAACCGTCCCGGGTGAAGAGCGAGATCAACCGGGCCGAGAGGTCGTCGGCGACCTCGGTGAGCGTCCGCTTCACCCCGGACCGGGTCGGGTACTCCACCAGCAGGTCGTCGCCGAAGAAGGCGGCGTAGTCGCGCAGCGCGCAGACCAGCAGGAAGTTCGTCGGCATCCAGATCGGCCCGCGCCAGTTGGAGTTGCCGCCGAACAGGCCGCTGGTCGACTCGGCCGGCTCGTACCCGACGGTGAAGTCCTGCCCGCCGAGCGAGACCGTGAACGGCTTGTCCAGGTGCCGCCGCGAGAGCGTGCGCAGCCCGTACGGGGAGAGGAACTCCTCGGGGTCGAGCATCCGGGCGAGCAGGCGCACCATCTGGTCGGGGCCGACCATGGAGAGCAGGCGCTGCTGGCGCCCGTCCGGGGCCAGCCGCCGGGCGCCGAGCACGTCGGCGTACTCGGGGCGGTTGGTCAGGAACCAGCGCAGCCGCGCGCCCAGCTCCGGCAGCCGGTGCAGCGTGGTGGAGGTGAGCCGGGTGGTCGCCGCCAGCGGCAGCAGCCCCACCACCGAGCGCACCCGCAGCGGCACCCGGGTCCCGTCGGGCAGCCGGAGCACGTCGTAGAAGAAGCAGTCCTCGTCGTCCCAGAGTCCCTGGTCGTACGCGGCGGCGGCGATGTATGTGAAGTGCTCGAAGAACTTCGTCGCGATGTCGGAGTAGGTGGGGTCGTGGGCGGTGAGCACGAGCGCCATGTCGAGCAGGTTCAGCGCGTACATGGCCATCCAGCCGGTACCGTCGGACTGCTCCAGCACCCCGGCGACCGGCAGCGCGGCCGAGCGGTCGAAGGGGCCCACGTTGTCCAGCCCGAGGAACCCGCCCTCGAAGACGTTGTTGCCGCCGGTGTCCTTGCGGTTGACCCACCAGGTGAAGTTGAGCAGCAGCTTGTGCATGACCCGGGCGAGGAAGTCGTGGTCGCGCCGGCCGTCGATCTCGAAGACGCGCAGCGCCGCCCAGGCGTGCACCGGCGGGTTGACGTCGCCGAACGCCCACTCGTACGCCGGGATCTGGCCGTTGGGGTGCAGGTACCACTCGCGCAGCAGCAGGAGCAGCTGCTGTTTGGCGAAGCCGGGGTCGACCCGGGCGATGGTCACGCAGTGGAAGGCGAGGTCCCACGCCGCGTACCAGGGGTACTCCCACGGGTCGGGCATGGAGATCACGTCGAAGCTGTTCATGTGCCACCAGGCGCTGTTGCGCCCGTGGCGGCGCCCCGGCGGCGGCGGTACGGAGGCCGGGTCGCCGTCGAGCCACTGCCGCACGTCGAAGTGGTAGAACTGCTTGCCCCACATCAGCCCGGCGATGGCCTGCCGCGCGACGGCCGCCTCGTCGGGGGTGGCGGCCGGCGGGATCACCCCGGCGAAGAACGCGTCGGCCTCGGCGTGCCGGGCGGCCAGGGTCTGCGCGTAGTCGCGGCCGAGGTCCAGCCGGGGCGCCGGCTCGGTACCGGGCGGCGGGGCCGTGCGGGTGAGCCGCAGCCGGATCTGCGCCTGCCCGCCGGCCGGCACGTCGAGCACGTAGTGCAGGGCGCCCTTGGTGCCGATACCGGCGGGGTTGACGGTGGCCGCGCCGTCGACCACGTGGTCGTTGATCCCGTCCTTCGGGTACGGGCTGCGCCCGGGCAGGCCCCAGAGCCGCTCGGTGTTGGTCTCGTTGTCGCAGAGCAGCGCGGTCGGCTCGCCGTCGCCCTCCAGCACGAGCTGCCCGAGGATCCAGTGCTCGCCGACCAGCCGGTTGCCGTCCCCGGTCAGCGTGGGCACCCGGTCGCGGCCGGGCAGCCCCCACGACCAGGTGTTGCGGAACCACAGGGTGGGCAGCACGTGCAGCCGGGCCGCCTGGTCGCCCCGGTTGGCCGCGGTGATCAGGATGCAGAGGTCGGTCGGGGACGCCTTGGCGTAGTCGACCGTGACCGCCCAGTAGCGGTCGTCGTCGAAGATGCCGGTGTCGACCAGCTCGTACTCGGTCTCGTCCCGGCCGCGCAGCCCGTTGACCGAGACCAGCTCGTCGTAGGGGTAGGCGGCCTGCGGGTAGTGGTAGCGCCAGCGCATCCAGGAGTGCGTCGGGGTGGAGTCCTGGTACCACCAGTACTCCTTCACGTCCTCGCCGTGGTTGCCGCCGTCCCCGCCCAGGCCGAACATCCGCTCCTTGAGGATCGGGTCCTCGCCGTTCCAGAGGGCCAGCGCGAAGCAGAAGGTCTGCCGGTCGTCGCAGACCCCCGCCATGCCGTCCTCGTTCCACCGGTAGGTGCGGCTGCGCGCGTGATCATGCGGAAAGTAGTCCCAGGCCGTACCGTGCTCGCTGTAATCCTCACGAACCGTCCCCCACGCCCGTTCCGAGAGGTAGGGGCCCCATGCCCGCCAGTCGCGCTCGCCCGAGTCCGCCTCGGCCAGCCGGCTCCGCTCGGCGTCGCCCGCCGTGGCGGCGCTGGGCGGCTGGTCGGTGATCATGCACATCCTCGATCTTCGGTACGGGAGTTGACCACACTACCCATTGTTCTCGCGGCATGTTACGGCCACCGGCCGGCCGCGCAGCCCGGGAGGAACATTGACCCAGATCGTTTTCGGGCCGCAGGTCTGCGGGCACCTGGAGTCGGGCGCCGGCCGCGAGTGGCTGGTCCCGGACGGCCGGGGCGGGTACGCCATGGGCACGGTGAGCGGCCTGCGTACCCGCCGGTACCACGGGCTGCTGGTGATCGCGGAGGAGACCCCGGCGGCCCGCCGGGTGGGCCTGGTCAGCCTCGACCCGGCGGTGACCCTGCCGTCCGGCGCCCGGGTGCGGCTCGGCACGCACGAGTGGCGCTCGGGCGACGTCGACCCGCGCGGCTTCGAGCTGCTGGAGCGCTTCGACCTGACCGACGGGCTACCGCGCTGGCGCTGGCGCGTCGGTGACACGGTCGTCGAGCGCGAGCTGGCCATGGTGTACGGCCGCCCGTGCGTCGCGGTGGTGCACCGGCTGGTCAGCGGCGGCCCGGTCCACCTCGACCTGGCCGCGGTCTGCACCTGGCGGGACGCGCACGCCGAGCGGCGCGCCGACGGGCCCGAGCCCGCGGTCGAGCCGGTCGCCGGCGGCGCGGTGGTGGAGAGCGCGTTCCGGCTCAGCGGCCCCGCCTGGGTCCCGGAGGGGACCTGGTGGCACGGGGTGCACCACCGGGAGGAGGCGGCGCGCGGCCTGGACCCGGACGAGGACCTCTGGTACGCGGGCCACTTCTCCGGGGCGCTGGAGCGCCCGGGAGACGTGGTGGAGGTGCTGGCCTGGGCCGGCGACCTGACCGACCAGCCGCCGCCGGCGACGGAGGTGGTGGCCGCCGCGCGGCGGCGCAACCGGGAGGTGGTCGCGGCGGCCAAGCCCGCCGACGAGGTGGACGCGCAGCTCGCCCTGGCCGCCGACGCCTTCGTGGTACGTACCGACGGCGGGCCGGACGTGGTGGCCGGGTACCCGTGGTTCGGCGCCTGGTCCCGGGACACCATGACCGCCTACGAGGGGCTGTTCCTCCGGACCAACCGGGCCGACGAGGGGCGTGACCTGCTGCGGGCGTACGCGGCGACGCTGTCGGAGGGGATGCTGGCGAACACGGCCGACACCGGGCGGGTCGAGTACAACACGGTGGACGCGACCCTGTGGTTCCTGCACGCGGTGCAGCGGCACGTGACGACGGCCGGGGACACGGACCTGGCCGCCGAGCTGCTGCCCGCGCTGCGCGAGGTGGTCGAGGGGCACCTGCGCGGCACCCGGTACGGCATCCGGGTCGACCCGGCCGACGGGCTGCTCGCCTCCGGCGCCGCCGGCACCGCCCTGACCTGGATGGACGCCCGGGTGTACGGCGTGCCGGTGACCCCCCGGGCGGGCAAGCCGGTCGAGGTGAACGCGCTCTGGGTCAACGGGCTGGCCGGGGTGGCGGAGCTGGCCGGGCTCGTCGGCGCCGACCCGGGCCCGGCGCCGCGGGCGCACGACCGGGCGAAGGCGTCCTTCCGGCTGCGCTTCCCCTCCCCCGCCGGCTGGCTGCACGACGTGGTGGACGCCCCGGCGCCGGCGTACCCGCTGGGCGGCGCGGCGCACCACGACGACGACCTGCTCCGCCCGAACCAGCTGCTCGCCTGGTCGCTGCCGCACGCCCCGCTGGAGCCGGACGAGGCCGCGCTGCGCCTGGTGGGCGCGGCGTTGCTCACCCCGCTCGGGCTGCGCAGCCTCGCCCCGGACGCCCCGGGCTTCGCCGGCCGGCACCGGGGCGGACCGGCCGAGCGGGACGGCGCGTACCACCAGGGCACGGTCTGGCCCTGGCTGATCGGGCCGTACGCGGACGCCTGCCGCCGTGCCGGGTTGATCACAGAAGAGTTGTTCATGGGACTTGATTCACATATGCCGGAATTTGGCCTAGGATCGGTGAGCGAGACCGCCGACGCTCTGCCGCCTCACGCGGCCACCGGTTGCCCCTTCCAGGCATGGTCGGTCGGGGAGGTGCTGCGTGCCCGACTAGCCCGATAGGTGTCTGTTACACCGCTGCAACGGCAGTGTCTTCGGTGGTTTTCCGGGCACCTGCAGGATTGGCCCCAACCCAATGTCGCGTGAGGCACCCGGTCGGTGCCTGCTCACGCCTGCGGTCAACGAGGTGAAGGGGGCCGGTCATGTCGCCAGAGGCCGAGGTCATCGATATCTGCGCGTCCCGACGGCAGCGGGTGCTGATGCTCTCCTGGGAGTACCCGCCCGTACTCGTCGGCGGACTCGGACGCCACGTACACGCCCTCGCCACCAGCCTCGCCGCCGCCGG
>NZ_JBFAPK010000039.1:0-81528 GCF_040676675.1 Micromonospora sp. NPDC049559
GCGGCGAGCAGCGCCTCGGCCTGGCCGGGATAGCCCGCGCCGTGGCCGCCCCTCCGACCGGCGGGCCGGCGGGCCGGTCCACCCCGTACCGCCGGCACCGCGACACCAGCGGGCCCCCTCCGACCGGCGGGCCGGCGGGCCGGTCCACCCCGTACCGCCGGCACCGCGACACCAGCGGCCCCCTCCGACCGTGGGCGTGGGCCGGGTCCGTCAGGCGCCGCGCGCCAGGTCGTACGCCTCCCGGGCCTGGAACACGTCGTCGAGCCGCCGCTCGACCCAGCGGCTCAGCTCCCAGACCTGCTCGGCGACCTCCTGGCCGAGCGGGGTCAGCGAGTAGTCGACGCGGGGCGGGATGACCGGCTTCGCGTCGCGGCGTACGAAGCCGTCGCGCTCCAGGGTCTGGAGCGTCTGGGCGAGCATCTTCTCGCTCACTCCCCCGACGTGGCGGCGCAGCTCGCTGAAGCGGTACGAGCGCTCCCGCAGCGCGGCCAGCACCAGTACGCCCCAGCGGCTGGTCACGTGCTCCAGCACCAGCCGGGAGGGGCAATCCGCGCTGTTGACGTCCGGCGGGTTGGCCGCTGCCCGTAACGTCGCCTGAGCCACGGCTTCCGACCTTTCGCTTACCTTCACGCCAGTACCTTACTTCAAGGTGGGTACTTACGACTGGGATGGTACCCGGCCTAGGGTAACCGGGGTCGCGCGCCCAGCCCCGACCGGGCGCGCGCCGCCGGAACCGCACAACCGACCCGAGAGAGAAATCAGATGAGCATCGTCATCACCGGAGCGAACGGCCTGCTCGGTCGCCTCGTCATCGCCGACCTGCTGGCCGCCGGCGTACCGGCCGACACGGTCACCGCCGTCGCCCGGAGCGAGGCGAAGGCCGCCGACCTGGCGGAGCTGGGGCTCCGGCTGCACGTGGGCGACTACGACCGGCCCGAGACGTTCGCCGGTCTCTTCCGCCCCGAGGACCGGGTACTGCTGATCTCCGGCAGCGAGGTGGGCAAGCGGATCCCGCAGCACGGCAACGTGATCGAGGCGGCCCGCGCGGCCGGCGTGGCGCAGCTCGCCTACACCAGCGTCTTCGGCGGTCCCAAGGCCGATTTCACGCTCGCCGACGAGCACCGCGCCACCGAGCAGCTGATCATCGACTCGGGCCTGCCGTACACGTTCCTGCGCAACAACTGGTACTCGGAGGTCTACTTCGGCGACCTCGCCGGGGTGCTGGAGCGCGGCGCCCTCGTCAACAGCGTCGCCCCCGGGAGCCGCGTCGCCACGGCCGCCCGCGCCGACTACGCCGCCGCCGCGGCGGCCGTCCTGCACGGCGACGAACACCTGAACCAGGCGTACGAGCTCAGCGGCGACATCGCCTGGACGTTCGGCGAGTTCGTCGCGGAGCTGTCGCGGCAGACCGGCCGTACGGTCGTGCACGCCGTCGTCTCGCCGGAGGAGCAGAAGGCGATCCTCACGGGCGTCGGCCTCCCGGAGGGCTTCGCGGACGTCCTCGTCGACGTGGACGACGCGATCAACCGCGGGCTGCTCGCCGGTACCCCGGGCGACCTGTCCCGGCTGACCGGACGCCCGACGACGCCGATCGGCGAGTCGATCGCGGCGGCGCTGGCGACCCTGGCCGCCTGACCGGCCGGACCGACGGCCCTCCGGGCGGGCCAATGGCGGAGCGCCGGCGCGACCGGCCGGCGCCCGCCGCCCCGGTCACGGCGTACGGATCCTCCCCAGCATCGTGAGCACGTCCTGGGTCTCCCGCGCCGCGCTGTAGGCGGGCAGGTGCGGGATCTCGTACTTGAGGACGATCGTGTTCGCGATCGCGTCCGGCTCGCTCTCCAGCAGTATCTGCAGGTCGGGCGGGAGGTTGCGGGCGCCGCCGGCCCGTTCCAGCCGGCGGAGGAAGTCCCGCTGGGCCAGCCATGCCTGGAACTCGGCGGTGAACTTGTCCAAGCCCGCGCGGTGCACGTCCTGCAGATGGTGGGTCACCTCGTGCACCACCACCGAGGCGACCTCGTCGAGCCGGCCCTCCCGGATGAAGATGTGCCCGGCGCCGCCGGTACCGGCGGAGATGAACAGCCCGCCGCAGTCCTCGGCCAGGGCGCCCTCGCGGAGCAGCCGGGCGAGTTGCTCCTCGCCGTACACGTTGCGCAGCGCCGCCTCCGTGAGCGGATGCACCCGCCCGGCGCCGCGCAACTGGGCGAACACCTGCGCCCAGCCCGCGTCCGCGACGTCGGCGAGCAGTCTCTCGATCTTGGCCAGGGACTGGGCGCTGAAGGCGGTACCGCCCTGCACCGCGCGCAGCGCCGACCGGATCGCCCGCTGGCCGGCGGCGCGCTGCATCACCCCGGCCACGGCGCGCTCGGCGGCGGCCGGTGGCAGGGTGGCGTGTGCCGCCCGGATGAACTCGGTCGCGTCGCCGGCCTCCAACAGCATCCGCGTCGGCACCCGCAGCGCGTTGACCGCCCGCAGCACGTCGGCCACGTCCAGGACCAGGCCGGCGATGTCCATGGCGACCGCGAACAGGTCGGGCTCGCCGGCGGAGAGGTCCGCGATCCGGGGATCGAGCGCGACGTTGCTGGCCGCCGACTCCGCCGCGAAGTCCCGCACGCTCTCGCTGAGCTGGTACCCGCCGACGCCGACGGCCACCCCGGCGGCGACCAGGGCGAGCCCGCCGGACGCGATCGAGGCGATGATCCCCGCGGTGAGTCCGACGGCGGCGACGGCCGTACGCACCATCGCCGCGTCCGCGTCCTCCCGGCGGGCCCGTTCCTGCACCGCGCCGAGCAGCACCTGGTTGCCGGAGATCCCGAGGTCCTGGGCGGTGAGGCGCACCACGTCGGGCAGGTTCCACACCTTCAGCCGCCCGGACTCGATGTTCTGCCTGGTCTGCTCGATGTTGTCCCGGATCTCGGTCAGTTTCGCGCCCAGCAGCCGGTCCAGGGTCTCCTCGTCGGCGCCGGCGATCTCCGCCGCCGAGACCTGCAACAGGATCGGGAACTGGACCCGCGCCTCGGCCTGCCGGCGCCGCAGCGTCTCCTCCCGCTCCTCCCGACGCGTGCGCAGCGCGCCGAGCCGCTGGTGCGCCGGGCTGACGCCGCCGTCGGGCAGGTCGGCCAGCAGCCCCTGTTCCTGGCGTCGCAGCTCGTCGACGTCCAGTTGGGTGCTGTGCAGTTCGCGCGCGGCGGCCCGCAGGTTGTCCCGGTCGGACGGCTGCGCGGAGCAGACGGCGGCGTACCGGGATATCTCGTCGTCGACGATGCGCAGGTTCTGGTCGAGCTGGGTCTGGGCGACCTGCCGGCCCCGCTCCAGGAACCGCGCCGGGAACTCCTCGTCGACCAACCGGACCATGGCGCGTTCCCGCTCGCCCTGTTCCCCGGCCGGTACGCCCAACTCGTCCAGCAGCGGGCTGATCTGGCTGTTGAGCTGCTCCACCTCGGCCCGCAGCGCCTCGACCCGCTGCCGCAGCTCCGCCATCATCTGGTCGTTGGGCGGCACGCCGTGCTCGGGCGGCTCCCGACGCTGCCGCTCGCCCTCCTCCAGTTCCCGGGTCCGCTCGGCGAGCCGGGCTCGTCGCTCGTCCCGCTCCTGGATCATCCCGACCACGGCCGAGCCGGGCACCGCCCGGGCGACCAGGTTCCGGTCGGCCGGCGGCAGCGGCGGCACCCGGCTCAGCACCAGCGAGGCCTGCAGCAGGGCGTCGCGGTCGGCGGGCGCCAGGGCGGGCTCGGGATCCCGTTGCACGCTCAGCGCCGGGGCCCGCGCGGCGGGTCGGGGCAGCAGCGCGGCCACCGCCTCGTTGCCGGCGGTCCGCTGCAGTTCCAGGAGCCGGTGCCGGGCGACCCCCGCCCGCCGGCCGATCGCCGCCACGTCCGACACCGCCGCCACGTCCGACACCGCCGCCAGGTCCGGTACCGGCACCGCGACCGGCGCGGGCGCCGCCGCCGGTACGCGCGCCGCGCCCCGCGCGGGCGCCGCCGGCGGCAGTTCCGAGCTGCTGTGACGAGATCCCACCATCGCCGGGACCTTCCTCGACCGGTGCAACGGGTCTCCACATTCTCCGGTCCGGGCGAACCGGAGTCCGGCGGCCGGCCCGCATTCGACCCGAAGGGGCCGCCGATTCGGCTCCATCGGGCGGCCCTTGGGCCGTGTCCTGTCGATCATGTCGGCCCGCGGCGGGATTCAGACGGCCGACCCCGGCGCGGCGGCGAGATCCCGCTGCATCAGCAGCGTGTCGATCCAGCGGCCGTGCTTGCGGCCGACCCCGACGAGCCGGCCGGCGGGCACGAAGCCGAGCCGGCGGTGCAGCACGGGCGACGCCTCGTCGCCGGTGTCGGCGATGACCGCGACGACCTGCCGTACCTCCGCCCGCTGGCAGCCGCTCAGCAGGTCCTGGAGCAGGGCGCGACCGAGCCCCCGGCCGGTCCAGCCGGGAGCGAGGTAGACCGAGTCCTCGACCGTGTGCCGGTACGCCGGCTTGGGCCGCCACGGGCCCGCGTAGGCGTACCCCACGACCTCCGTCCCGAGCTGGGCGACCAGGAACGGCAGCCCGCGCTCGGCGAGGTCGTCGAGGCGTTCCCGCCAGGCGGCGACCGGAGGCACGTTCTCCTCGAACGTCGTGACGGTCTCCGTGACGTAGTGCGCGTAGATGTCGGCGACCCGCGCCAGGTCGCCGGGCGTCGCCGGACGGATGTTCGCTTCCGCCGCCGTCATGGCTCTTTCCTCCACGATCTCCCCGTCGGGCGGATCGCCTCGACCAGCCGTACCGCGGCACCGAGCCGGCCCCGTTCGTCGGCGCTCAACGTCGGGTTCGCGCCGCGGTATCGCCGCGCCTCGTACAGCGCGGACGGCGGCGGCGCGCCGGCCACACCGAGGAATTCGGCGAGCATCTCCCGCGCCGGACCGGCCAGCCCGCCGGCCGGTTGGACAGCTACCTCGGCCAGGATCAACGCGGAGACGGCCACGTCCAGCTCCGGTGCTCCTTCCGCGGCGTTGCACCAGTCGATGACCACCGGACCGCGGCTGCTCATGATCACGTTGTCGGGATGCAGGTCCCGGTGCAGGATCCGGGCGCGCGAATCCGGAGAGAGCCGGGCCGGCAACCGGTGCAGCCGGGTGTGCAGCTCCGCGAGGAGTTCGGCCGCCTCGGGCGTACCCAATTCGCCACCGGTCAGGGCGCGCAGCATGGTCGGACCCTCGACCCGCTCCAGCACCAGGTCGGTACCGCTCGCCGAGTAGACCGCCGGGACCGGGTAGCCGAGCCGGTGCAGGTGCGTCAGCACCGCACCGTGGGCGGACACGTCGGCACCGAGGCGGGACCGACGGAGCACCCGCCCCGCGTCCAGGGCGTAGACGTCCGCGTCCCGTCCGGCGGCGAGCAGGACCGGCGCCTTTGCGGGCTCCAACAATTCCATGTAGGCGGCTCAGGGCGCGGTCGGGGCGGAGACCCTGGCCTCGACCGTCGCGGCGAAGCGGGTCAGCTCGGTCGGGGCGGCACGGTCCCGGGAGGCGGCCGCCACCTCGACGGTGGCCTTGGCCCGCAGGTCGAGCCGGGTGATCCGGCCGGCGACGACGGGTACCCGCACGGTCACCGGCTCGCCCGCCGGGGCAACCGGTTCGCCCTGGCCACCCCGCCTGGGCGGCCGGGCCAGCACCCGTACCTCGTGCTCGCCGGGGGCCAGGCGGTAGCACCAGGTGCGCCAGGAGAGCGGGTGCGCCACACCGTCGATGCTCAGCGTCGGCCACGGCAGCCAGGCGTTCGGGTCGGCGTTCGGCCGGACGCCGACGCGGATCCCGTTCCAGACGTAGTCCCGCTCCGCCCCGGCGGTGACGACGAGCAGGCCACGGTCGCCGCCGGCCAGGCCCGCGGGGGGCGGCCCGTCGCCCAGGAAGAGGCCGTTCTCGGCGACCGACGCGGGCGCGCCCGCCCCGGCCTCGGACGAGACCTCGGCGCGGTACCGGCGGTCGGCGGCGCCCTTGACCTTCACGGTGAGTACGGCCGCCGCGGCGGCGAGGACGAAGAGGGCCGCGACCAGCAGCGGGCCGGGCCGCAGTCCCGCCGCGTCGGCGAGCAGCACCACGACGGCCAGGGCCGCGAGGGCGGCCACGAATCCCGAGATGCCCGAGCCGAGCCGGCGCCGGGCCGGTGCCGGTACGAGCACCCCCTCGGCGGCGCCGAAGGAGGCCGGCATCCAGTACTCCAGTTCGGCGATCTCGCCGACACCCGGCCGCACCAGCCTGGCCGTCTCCGTCGCGGCGCGGCCCCGCAGCTCCACCAGGTGCTCGCCGGGCTCGGTCACCACGACCATCCGGCCGACCCCGTGCCACATCGGCCGGTCGTCGACGCCGACGGCCCTGGTCGCGACCCAGTTCGCCGGGTCGGTCGTCCGGGTGCGGATCCGTACCGAGATCCCGGCCGTACCGTCGGGCAGCGACGGCGCCGGCTCCCCATCCGGCCAGGGCAGCACCGGCGCGCCCGGGTATCCGGTCGGCGGGAGCAGCCTCTCCCAGCGGTTCACTTCTCGGTGTCCAGCGCGTCGTCGATCTGCTTGTCGGACATCTTCGGGTCGCCCGCCTCCTGGTTCTTCCACGTACCCGTGCTGACGTTGACGAACGGTCCGGCGTACCCCCGCCAGTCCGCCAGGACCGAGGCCGTGATCCGGGCGACGGTCGACATGGTGGCGCTCGCGCCGCTGAACTCGACGACGCTCTTGGCCACGTTCGCCTTGAGCGCCCCGGGCAGCAGCTTGCCGAGCAGCACACCGATCTTGTCGAGCAGGGTGACGACCCGGTCGACGATGGCCACCGCGCGGGACGTCGCCGAGGTCGCCTGCACCGCGGTCGCCGCGCCGGCCGCCGCGACCGAGCCACCCGCCGTCGGGACGGACAGGGCCATGGCGGCACCCCACTCGATGATCATCCACTCGATCAGGGTGGCGATGATGCCGATGATGATCTGCTGCACCGCAGCCATGATCTTCGAGAAGAGCGTGAGCAGCCCGGAGATCGAGGCGGCCTCGCCGGCGGTGGCCTGGATGCCGTCGGCGAACGTGAGCAGTCGGGCCTTGGCGGCCTCGGCGTCCTTGCCCTCCCACTCGATGAGGTGGTCGGTGGCCGCCTGGCGGGTCGCCTCCGCCAACGGCAGGAGCGCGTCGCCGAGCTCCTTCCACTTCGCCGCGTACGGCTCGATCCGCTCGGCGTTGCCGGTGACGAGGCTCAGCAGGTCCTCGAGCGGCTGGACGAAGTCGATGAGGAAGGTCAGTCCGGCCGAGATGAGCCAGTTCAACGGGTCGATCGCGAAGGCGACCGCGTTGCCGACGATGTCGGCCGCGCCGGCGTAGATGTCCGACCACTCGCCCTCGGTGATGCCGGTGTAGAGGTTCTTCGTCGCCTCGCCGAACGGCAGCACCGAGGCCGGGTCCAGGTCGACGGCGTTGGTGATGCCGAGGTTGCCGGCGTACTGGCTGCCGTCGTTCGGGTTGTTGCTCAGGTACGCGTCGTTGTCGTCGGTGTTGGTCACGAGCGGCTACTTCCGTCCCCGACCCGCGCGGCGCCGCTCACTTGCCACCGCTCAGCTTCTCCTGGAAGCGCTTGAACGCCTGGTCGAGCGCCTCGTCCAGCTGGCAGTAGCGCTGCGCCGTCTCCTTGATCGCCCCGCTCTGCGAGTCGAGCGCCTCGGCGATCTTCCGGATGTGGTCGCGGGCCTCCTCGGCCTTCTGGTCGTACTTCCACTTCATGATCAGACCCAGCCCGCCCCAGAGTATGCCCGGCGGGTCGGCGTCCTTCAGGCCGGTGGCGATCTGGTCGGCGCTGGTGCTGAGCGCCTTCATCACCTCGGCCGTGCTGGTGAGCTTGTCCGTCGGGACAACGATGCCGTCACCCACCGGCGGCACTCCTCTCTGCTCGCGGGCGGAAGGTTCGCGTACGCGCGGTCATCGGCGCCCGTCCCGTTGGTCGAGGATGTCCCGTACGTGCTCGGGAACCGCCTCGCGGACCAGCTCGGTGACGCGGCCACCGGTCAGGCTCGTACCCAGCTCGGCCAGGCGCAGCGCCCGCGCGGCCTGCGCTTCCCGGATGGCGGCGAGGATCATCTCCGCCAGGTGCCGTCCCCGGCGCAGCGCCACGTCGTCGATGTCGAGCCGGGCGAGCACCCCGTCGGCGTCCACCTCGGCGCGGACCGTACCGTCGGAGGAGAACCCCTCGCCGGTCAGGCCGCCGGCCCGGTCGACGTACTCCTGGTAGCGGTCGATCGCCCGCCGGTTCCGCTCGCGGATCTCCTCGACGAAGGCGCGGACCTCGTCCGGGTGCTGGAACTCGCGCGGCGCCCCGGGCCGGGGCGGGAAGACCTGGTCGCGGTCGCTAGGCTCCGGGCTCACCTGGCCCCACCGTCCAGTTCGGCGCGCAGCTGCGCCGGAGTCGGCAGCGGTGCGAAGGGCCGGGCCAGCGCCGTACGGTCGCCCATGATCTCGGCCAGCGTGGCGGCCAGTTCCTGGCCCATCCGGGTGTTCGCCTCGCGGATCGTCCGCACCACGAGTTCGCCGAGCGCGGCGCCACCGAGGTGGAACGCGCGCGGACTGAGCTGGAGGTCGCGTACCGCGCCGCCGGGACCGACGACGACCGTCACGGCGTGGTCCTCGCTGGTGACCTCCACCGCCGCCTCCGCCACCGCCTCCCGGATCCGGCGGCTGCGTTCGGCGATGCCGTCAGCGTCCACGCTGGCGCTCCTCTCACTCCTCGTCGATGCCCTCGCCAGAGGTTGCGACCAACCATAGGCGTACGCGTCACCGGCCCCGTTCCCGTGCGGACCGACCGGTGTGGACATCATCGACGATCTCACCGGCCGAGGTCGAGACCGGGGCGCTCAGCCGCCGCCGCTGCCGCCCGCGCTGGCCGCCGCGGCCCGCTGGTCCCACAGGCAGATGACGACGCCGAGCACGAAGATCTGTACCGGCAGCGGCAGCCCGGGCAGCTCGGCGACGATCTCGCTGCGCCAGAGGCTGGTGCGGCGTACCGACCCGACCCGGACGTCGCCCGCGTAGAGCTGCTGCTCGGTGCCGAAGAGGGACGCCCGCTGGAAGTGGTACGTCTCGTCGCCGGCCCGTACCGTCCAGCGCCGCCGGCCGACCCGGTCGGCCGAGGCGACCGGCTCGTCGTGCTCGTCGTGCATGCCGTACCGGTTGCCCCAGGCGTTGCTCCGCATCCGGTAGCGCCGGCCGGCCAGCTCGAACTCGCCGCCGCTGCGCCAGACCGAGCTGTCCCAGACGCTGACCACCCGACCGTCCGCACTGATCTCGTACCGGCTGCGCCAGACGCTGACTTTCCGAGCCCGCAACATGCCGCCAGGGTAGTGCCGCCCGGCCACGTGCACCCGGCGCGTCGATCTAGGGCAAATCGTCGTGTTTAGAGGTCAACTCACAGCGATTTGCCCTAGATCGACGCGGTCAGCTCGCCGGGGCGGAGAAGGCCGCGAGCTTGTCCGGGTTCATCATCCACAGCACCCGGTCGATACCCTCGGCCGAGGCGTCGACGGTGACCACCGCGAAGACCGCGCCGTCGCGGCGCAGCACGGCGGCCTCCTGCCCGTTGGCGCTCGCCCAGGCCACGTCGACCCCGACCCAGAACCGGTCCGCGAACGCCGCGACGTACCTCGCCACCCGGAGCGCACCCACCACGGGAATGCGGGAGGCCCGCACGCCACGACCACCGTCGGAGTAGCTGGTCACGTCCGCCGCCAGCAGTTTCTCCAGCTCGGCCAGGTCGCCCGTGCGCGCGGCGGCGACGAACGCGGTCAGCAGCCGGCGCTGCTCCTCCCCGCTCACCGGCGTGCGGCGGCCGGTGACCACGTGCTTGCGGGCCCGGCTGACCAGCTGACGGACCGCGACCTCGCTGTGGCCGAGGATCTCGGCGATCTGCGGGTACGGGTAGTCGAATGCCTCGCGCAGCACGTACGCGGCCCGCTCGGTCGGCGAGAGCCGCTCCAACAGCAGCAGCACCGCGAACGACAGGGCCTCGCCCCGCTCGGCGCCGAGCTGCGGATCCGCGCCGGTGTCGACGGGTTCGGGCAGCCACGGACCGACGTACGTCTCGCGGCGGGCCCGCGCGGACTGCACGGCGTTGATGGCGAGCCGGGTCGTGGTGGTCGCCAGGAACGCCGCCGGGTTGGCCACTCGGCTCCGGTCGTAGGTCTGCCAGCGCAGCCACGTCTCCTGGACCAGGTCCTCGGCCTCGCTGGCGCTGCCGAGCATCCGGTACGCGATGCCGAACAGGCGGGGCCGTAGTCGCGCGAAGACCGCGGCGGCCTGTTCGAGATCGTCGGCCCGCTCGTCCCCGTCCGACGCCGCGGTCTCCGTCACCTCATCGCCCCAGTCCCGGCCGAATCCCGGTCTCGGCCGATCTCCCGATCCCGGCCGAATCCCCGATCTCGGCCGATCTCCCGGTCTCGGCCGGATCCCCAGGTCGGGCCGGGGACCGGTCCGCCGGGCGGACCTCGCCGAACGGCTGCCAGCGTACGCGGCGGACCGCCGACGGCCGGACGAGGGCCGCCCGGCGTGATCGGCGGCGCGGCGTGAACCGGGCCCCGCCCCACACGCGCGACCGGCGGGGGTCACGCCGGCATCTCGGGCGGCGCCGGAAGGTCGTCCGGATGCCGCCGGGTGCGGATCGCGTCCCAGATCGCCACGGCGGCCAGCACGGCGGTGGCGGCGGCGGTCGCCACCACCGGAGGCATGCGCATCAGCAGCGGCGCCAGCGCGCCGAGTACGCCCCAGGCGGCGATCCGGGACCACGGCACCCGGCGGAAGACCTCGTACTCGAAGCGGGACCGGGCGACCAGGAAGAGCGCCGGACCGCCGAGGATGATCCAGAGCCAGGCGGGGTCCAGCTCCCCGAACGGCTGGTCGATCACGAGTTCGTAGCCGGCCCCGGTCACGAAGATGCCGGCGATCATGAAGAAGTGGGTGTGGATCCCGGACTGGCCGAGCAGCGCCGGCCGGGACGCCCGGGCTATCGCCGTACCGAGCACGGAGCCGGCGCGGTGGAAGTAGATGCGCCAGATCAGCACCGTGGTGACGAAGGAGAGCACGACCGGCGCCACGCCCGACGGGGTGAACTGCTTCGCGAACGCCGTACCCATGACCAGGATCGACTCGCCGAGGGTGATGTTGACGAACTGCTGGAGGCGCTCGGCGAAGTGTTCGGCCCGCAGGCGCCAGTCGGTCAGCCTCGAGCGGCCGAGCCACGGCGTGGGCCAGCCGAAGGTCAGTCCGAGGTAGTCCAGCGCTATCGCGATCGTCCAGAGGATCCCGCGGGCCGGGCTCTGCGGGAACATCGCCGCCCCGATCAGCCACGGTACGGCCGTGACGACGGTCCAGCAGAGGGTCCGGGCGGGGACCAGCCGCGCGCTACCGCGCAGCACGAACCAGAGCAGGGCGGAGCGGCCCACCTGCACGGCGACGTACGTACCGGCGAAGGTGAGCCCGCGCGGGCCGAACGCGTGCGGCAGCGTCACCGCGATGACCATGCTGCCGAAGGTGATGGCGAAGATCGAGATTTGGACGGCCGGATGCTGGGGGTCGTACGCGCTGGTCGTGCGGGCGGCCATCACCCAGACCAGCCAGAGGGCGACCAGGAGCAGCATCGTCTGGCCGACCTCGGTCGCCAGGACCCGGCGCTGGGCCGTGAAGTCCCCGATCAGGCGGGACGCGAGCTGGGTGAACGCGAAGACGTAGACGAGGTCGAGGAAGAGTTCCAGGAAGGTGGCCCGGGTCGGGCCCTGGCCGGCCGGTGGACCCGTCAGCCAGTCACTGATCGCCATCGGCCCGTCTACTCCGTCCGCCCGGTACGCCAGAGTCGTACCTATCACGGCCCTTCGAGATCATGGTGTGGTTTCAGGCCATTGGCCCGGTTGTTCTGGTCGCGGCGACCGGCGCGCGCCGGCCAGATCGACATCCGTTGACGTCCCGATAGCACGTCTGTAACATCTGGCCAACGTACTGAAAAATTTGAACAACTGGATGTCGGGTTCAAATCTCAGTCCTGAAAGTTCCAGCGTGCCCGCACCTCCCCACCCCCACCACTCGCGGCGCGCCAGCCGCTCCCCCACCGCCGCGGGCCGGCCCACCCGGCTCGGCCCACTCCCGCGAGCCCGGGCACCCCTGGGCACGGGCCGGCCGTGACGGCGCGAACCGACGGCCCCGCCGAACCGCGAGTACCCGTCCCCCGAGCGACAAGGACCCGTGATGAGACGACGCAATCTGAAGGCGGTGCCGGTGGCGGTCGCCATCGCCCTGGTCACCGCCGCGACGCCGGTGCCGGCCGGCGCGGCCGCCGCCGCGCCGGCGGACGCCCGCTCACGACCGGCGGCCGCACCCGCCGCCGCGCCCGGCACCACCGCCGCCGCGCCCGGTACCGACGTCCGCGCGGCGGCCACCAACCTCGCCCAGGGCCGCCCCACCCAGGAGAGCGGGCACACCCAGGACTACGACTCGTCCCGGGTCGTCGACGGCAACCAGGGCACCTACTGGGAGAGCGTCAACAACGCGTTCCCCGCCTGGGTGCAGGTCGACCTCGGCTCGGCGGTACCGGTCAACAGCGTCGTACTGAAGCTGCCGGCCGCCAACTGGGGCACCCGGACGCAGACGCTGAGCGTGCGCGGCAGCGGCAACGGGTCGACCTTCAGCGACCTGGTCGCCTCGCAGACGTACACGTTCAACCCGGCCAGCGGTAACACCGTGACGATCAACTTCACGGCCGCCACCACCCGCTACCTGCGGATCAACATCACCGCGAACAGCGGCTGGCCGGCCGGGCAGCTCTCCGAGCTGGAGGTCTACGGGCCGGACGGCGGCGGGGGCGACACCACCGCGCCGAGCGTCCCGGGCACGCTGTCGTACCGCACCTCGGGCAGCACGATCACCCTGGACTGGGGCGCGTCGACGGACACCGGCGGCAGCGGCCTGGCCGGCTACAACGTCTACCGCAACGGCGGACTGATCGCGACGCTCGGCACCGTGCTCACGTACGCCGACACGCAGCCGGCGACGGCGACCGTCTCGTACTACGTCCGGGCGCGCGACGGCGCCGGCAACCTCTCCGGCAACAGCAACACCGTCACCCGGACCGGTACGCAGCCCCCCGCCTGCACCAACGTCGCGGCCGGCAAGACGATGACGGCGACCGGCTCGACCTTCACGTTCACCCCGGAGAAGGCGAACGACGGCTCGCTGGCCACCTACTGGGAGGGCGCGGCGGGCTACCCGCAGAGCCTGACCGTGGCGCTGGGCGCGAACCATGTGATCACCTCGGTGACCGTCAAGCTCAACCCGGACCCGGCCTGGGGCACCCGGACCCAGAACTTCCAGATCCTCGGCCGCGACCAGGCCGCGACCGCCTACACCAGCCTGGTCGGCGCGGCGAACTACCAGTTCGTCCAGGGCAACAACGTGGTCTCCGTACCGGTGAGCGCCACCACCTCGGACGTGCGGCTCCAGTTCAACTCCAACACCGGCGCCCCCTCCGGCCAGGTGGCGGAGCTGGAGGTCTGCGGCACGCCGGCGCCCAACCCCGACCTGGTGGTCAGCGGGTTGACCTGGACCCCGGCCGCGCCCACCGAGGCCACCCCGATCACTCTGACCGCCACGGTCGGCAACATCGGTTCGGCCGGCGCCGGCGCGACCACCGTCAACTTCAGCCTCGGCGGTACGGTCGTCGGCAGCGCGCCGGTGAGCGGGCTGGCCGCGGGCGCCTCGGCCACCGTCTCCGTCAACGCCGGCACCCGGCCGATGGGCAGCTACAGCGTGGGCGCGGTGGTCGACCCGACCAACACGATCGTCGAGCAGAACAACGGCAACAACAGCGCCACCGCGCCGTCGCCGCTGGTGGTCGCCCAGGCGCCCGGCCCGGACCTGCAGGTCACCGGGATCACCACCAACCCGGCGAACCCGGCGGTCGGGGCGAGCGTCACCTTCACGGTCGCCGTGAACAACCGCGGTACCAGCGCCTCCGGCGGCACCACCGTCACCCGGGTGGTGGTGGGCGGCACCACGCTCAACACCAACACCGGATCGGTCGCGGCGGGCGCCACCGTCAACGTGGCGATCAGCGGCAGCTGGACCGCGACCAACGGCGGCGCCACCATCACCGCCACCGCCGACGCGACCAACGTCGTCGCCGAGACCAACGAGGGCAACAACAGCCTCTCCCGGTCCATCGTCGTCGGGCGCGGCGCCGCGGTCCCGTACACCGAGTACGAGGCCGAGGCCGCCAACTACCAGGGCACCCTGCTCACCGCCGATCCACTACGTACCTTCGGGCACACCAACTTCGGCACCGAGTCCTCGGGCCGGCAGTCGGTGCGGCTGAACAGCCAGGGCCAGTTCGTCGAGTTCACCTCGACCAACGCGGCCAACTCCATCGTGGTGCGCAACTCCATCCCGGACGCCGCGAACGGCGGCGGGATCGAGGCGACCATCAGCCTCTACGTCAACGGCACGTTCAACCGAAAGCTGACGCTGTCGTCCCGCAACAGCTGGCTCTACGGGCTCACCGACGACACGGAGGGGCTGTCGAACACTCCGCAGGCGAACGCGCGCCGCCTCTTCGACGAGTCGCACGCGCTGCTGTCCCAGTCGTACCCGCCGGGCACCCGGTTCAAGCTGCAACGCGACGCGGGCGACACCGCCTCGTTCTACATCATCGACATGATCGACCTGGAGCAGGTGGCGCCGCCGCTGAGCCAGCCCGCGGGCTGCACGTCGATCACCCAGTACGGCGCCGTACCGGACGACGGGCTCGACGACACCGCGGCGATCCAGCGGGCGGTGACCGACGACGAGAACGGCGTCATCTCCTGCGTCTGGATTCCGCAGGGCCAGTGGCGCCAGGAGCAGAAGATCCTCTCGCCGGACCCGACCCGGGGCACGTACAACCAGAAGGGCATCCGCAACGTCACGATCCGCGGCGCGGGCATGTGGTACTCGCAGCTCTACACCAACACCGAGCCGCAGAACGTGGTGGGCAACATCAACCACCCGCACGAGGGGAACGTCGGCTTCGACGTCGACGACAACACCCAGATCTCCGACCTGGCCATCTTCGGCATGACGACGAACCGGGCCAACCGCGGGCACGGCATCAACGGCCGGCTCGGCAAGAACACGAAGATCAGCAATGTCTGGATCGAGCACGTCAACGTCGGCGCCTGGGTCGGCCGCGACTACAGCGACACCCCGGCGTACTGGAACCCGGGCGACGGCATCGAGTTCAGCGGCATGCGGATCCGCAACACGTACGCCGACGGCATCAACTTCGCCAACAGCACGCGCAACTCGCGGGTCTTCAACTCGTCGTTCCGTACCACCGGCGACGACTCGCTCGCCGTCTGGGCCAGCCGCTACGTCAAGGACCAGGCGGTGGACATCGGGCACGACAACCACTTCACCAACAACACCATCCAGCTGCCCTGGCGCGCCAACGGCGTGGCGATCTACGGCGGCTACGGCAACACCGTCGAGAACAACCTGATCTACGACACGATGAACTACCCGGGCATCATGCTCGCCACCGACCACGACCCGGTGCCGTTCTCGGGGCAGACGCTGATCGCCAACAACGCGCTCTACCGTACGGGCGGCGCGTTCTGGGGTGAGGCGCAGAAGTTCGGCGCCATCACGCTCTTCGCGCCGAACCGGGACATCCCCGGGGTCGTGATCCGGGACACCGACATCTACGACTCCACCTACGACGGCATCCAGTTCAAGTCCGGCGGCGGGAACATACCGGGCGTCACCATCACCAACGTACGGATCGACAGGTCCAACAACGGCGCCGGCATCCTGGCGCAGAACGGGGCGCGCGGCAGCGCGACGCTGACGAACGTCACCATCACCAACTCGGCCACCGGCGACATCGTCCGGGAACCGGGTACCAGTTTCACGATCACCGGCGGCTGACCGGCGGTCGGCGGACGGGCGGCGCGTCGCTCCGGCAGGGCCGGGGCGACGCGTCGCCGCGTCCGGACCGCAGCGCGGCGCCGGGCGGCTCGGACCGCGCGGGGGGTCAGGCGGCGAAGGCCGCGAGCAGCGTACGGACGGCGGCCGTCAGGTCGGCCCGGCTGGCCGGCGTACCGGGCTCGGGGGCGGTGAGCGCGCCGGCCCCGGCGAGCCGGTCGAAGAGCAGCCCGTCGAGGCAGGCGACGATCCAGTCACCGGCGCGGGCCGGGTCGGACGCGCCCGCGGCGGTCATCATCGCGCGCGCGTGGGCCCGGGACGCGGCCCCGTACGCGAGGATCGTGCGCAGCTCCGGGTGGTGGGTCGCCTCCAGGACACAGGCGTACCGGGCGAGGGCCCGCCGGCGGTCGGTCGAGAGCGAACGGTCGAGCATGACGGCGATGCCGGCGGCGAGCCGGTCGAGGTCGTCCGGACCGTACGGGCCCGGCGCGGCGAGTTCGGCGGCGACCGTGGTGCCCTCCAGGTCCTGCTGGTCGAGTTCGGCGAGCCGGTGCACCACGGCCTCGATCAGCGCCTTGCGGGTGCGCAGGTACGCCGAGGTGGTGCCCTGGGGCAGTCCGGCCCGGGCATCGACGGCGCGGTGTGTCAGGCCGCGCATGCCGAGGTCGGCGATGAGGTCGATCGCCGCGTCGGCGAGGACCGCGACCCGTTCGCTGGCCACGTGGTGCTCCCTTCTCCCCGCCGGTAGTATCGTCTTCTACACCTGTAGAAGGAGTGGCGGCATGCGGACGGCGATCGTGATTGGTGGCGGAATCGGCGGACTGGCGGCGGCGATCGGGCTGCGCCGCGCCGGCTGGGACGTCACGGTGCTGGAGCGGGTACCGGAGATCGCCCCCGTCGGCGCCGGGCTGGTGCTCCAGGCCAACGGCGTACGGTGCCTCGACGCGCTCGGCGTCGGCGCGGCCGTACGGGCCGGCGGGCGCCCGGACCACGGCGGCGGCCTGCGGGCCCCGGACGGGCGCTGGCTGGCCCGGATGGACGGCGACGTCCTGGCGGACCTGCTCGGCACCGACGCGATCGGCATCCACCGGGCGGCCCTGCACCGCATCCTCCTCGACGCGCTGCCGGCGCAGACCGTACGGACCGACGCCGAGGTGACCGGGGTGACCGAGGACGGCACGGTCCGGTACCGCTCCGCCGGCACGGAGACCACGCTCCGCGCCGACCTCGTGGTCGGGGCCGACGGCATCCACAGCGCCGTACGCGCGGCGCTCTGGCCGGAGCACCCCGGCCCGGTCGCGGTCGGGGTGGCCGCCTGGCGCGGCGTCACCCGCGAACCGTGGCCCGGCGAGATCGAGGTGGCGGTCACCTGGGGCCGGGGCGAGGAGTTCGGCGTCGTACCGCTGCACGACGGGCGGATCTACTGGTACGGGGCGGTCAACGCGCCGGCGGGCCGGCCCGGGCCCGAGCCGGCGGTCGGCGTCCGGGAGCGCTTCGGGGGCTGGCACGAGCCGATCCCGGCGCTGCTCGCGGCCACCGACCCCGACCGGGTGCTCCACGACGACCTGCGCTGCCTGGAGCCGCCGCTGCCCACGTACGCCCGGGGCCGGGTCGTGCTGCTCGGCGACGCCGCGCACGCCATGACGCCGCACCTCGGGCAGGGCGCCAACCAGGCGCTGGAGGACGCGGTGGTCCTCGCACGGACGGGAGACCCACGCGAGTACGACCGGTTGCGCCGCCCGCGCAGCCAGCGGGTGGCCCGCGCCTCCCGGCAGGCCGGGCGGCTCACCGCGGTGGAGAACCCGCTCGCCGTGGCGGCCCGCAACGCGCTCATGCGGCTCGTCCCGCAGCGGGCCGCGCTGCGCTCCATGGCGCGCTACGCCGACTGGCGACCGCCGGCGGACGGCCGGGCGTGACGGAGTCGGAGTTCACCGCGCGGGATCAGCGGGCGAGCAGGTCGCGCAGCGCCTTGACCACGTCGGCGGGGGCCTCCTCGGCCATGAAGTGACCGCAGGAGACCGTACGGTGGTCCAGGTCGGACGCCCAGGCGCCCCACCGCGCCTTCGCGTCGAAGCCCAGCGCCGCGCCCCAGTCCTGCTGGAGCACGGTCACCGGCATCCGCAGCCGGTTCCCGGCCTCCCGGTCGGCGGTGTCGTCCGCCACGTCGACGAAGGCCGACGCGCGGTAGTCCGCGACGATCGAGGTGACCGCGCCCCGGGAGGCGGCCAGGTACGCCGCCCGCACGTCGGCGGGGATCGCCTCCGGGTTGCGGCTCCAGATGTCCAGGAAGTGTCCGAAGAACTCGTCGGCGCTGTTGCCGATCAGCCGCTCGGGCAGGCCGGGCGGCTGCGCCATCAGGTAGAGGTGGAACCCGACGGCGGCCGTCGTACCGTGCATCACCTCCCAGGTGTCCAGGGTCGGCAGCACGTCCAGGGAGGCGAGGTGGGTGACGGCCGCCGGGTGGTCGAGTCCGGTCCGGATGGCGACGAGCGCGCCCCGGTCGTGCCCGGCCAGGGCGAACCGCTCGTGCCCGAGGGCCCGCGCGAGGGCGACGACGTCGGCGCCCATGGTGCGCTTGGCGTAGGTGCGCCCGTCGGTGTCGGCCGGCTTGTCGCTGTCGCCGTACCCGCGCAGGTCGGGCACGATCACGGTGTGGTCCGCGGCCAGGTCGGCGGCGACGTGCCGCCACATCAGGTGGGTCTGCGGGAAGCCGTGCAGCAGCACGATCGGCCGGCCCGCGCCGCCGACGGCCACGTTGAGGGCCACGCCGTCGGCGACCGGAACGCGTCGGTACTCGAATCCATCGATTCTGGGGGTCATCCGTTCAGCCTTTCCGCTGGTGGGACCGGTCGGCTGGTCCGGCCGGCCCGACCAGCCTGCCCGGCTCCGATCAGCAACCGATCAGCCCGCGCGCAGCGCAGGCCCCGCCGTAGGCTTCGGGCCGGGAGGTGCTCGGGTCGGTGGTGACGTTCGGCGTGCTCGGGCCGTTGGTGGCCGAAACCGGGCACGGTCCGGTCGGGCTGCGCGGCCCGCGGCACCGGGCGGTACTGGCCCGGCTGCTGATCGCTCGGCGCCGGGTGGTGCCCGTCCGCCGGCTCGTCGAGGACCTCTGGGACGACCCGCCCGAGGGGGCGGTCGGCGCCATCCAGACCTTCGTCGCCGCGCTGCGCCAGGCCATCGAGCCGAACCGGCCGCCCCGTACGCCGGCCCGGCTGCTGGTGACCGAGGCGCCCGGGTACGCGCTGCGGGCCGCCCCCGACGCGGTGGACGCCTGGCGGTTCGAGTCCGCGCTGACCGAGTCGAACGAGCTGCTGGCGGCGGGGCGGCCCGAGGCCGCGCTGGCCGGGCTGGAGGCCGCGCTCGGGCTGTGGCGGGGCCCCGCCTACGCCGAGTTCGCCGACGAGCACTGGGCCCGCGCCGAGGTCACCCGGCTGCACGAGCTGCGGCTGCTCGGCGTGGAGCGGCGGGCGGAGGCGGCCCTGGCGCTCGGGCGGGCCGATGCCGTGGTCGCCGACCTGCGCGCCCAGGTGGCCGAGCACCCGTGGCGCGAGCACGCCTGGCGCCTGCTCGCGCTCGCCCTGTACCGCTCGGGCCGGCAGGGCGACGCGCTGGACGCGCTGCGTACGGCGCGGGGCGTGCTCGTCGCGGACCTGGGTCTCGACCCGGGGCCCGAGCTGCGGCACCTGGAGGCGGACATCCTCGCGCAGGCACCCCGGCTGGACGCCCCGGCGGCGCGGCCCGTCGCGCCGCCGCCGGCCCCACCGGCACCCGCCCCGCCCACGCGGACCGGGCTGCTGCCGGCCGAGCCGGGTCCCGGGGTGCGGGGTGCGCCCGGCGAGCCGGGTCCTGGCGTGCCGGGCGGGCCGGGCGGGGCGCTCGCGGACCGGCCCCGGCTGTTCGGGCGGGACGCCGAGTACGCCGAGCTGGCCCGTGCCGCCGCGGCGGTACGCACGGGCCGCCGGCTCGGGCTGGCCCTGCTCTCCGGCGACGCGGGCGCCGGCAAGACGGCCCTCGCCGAGGCGCTGGCCACCGGCCTGGCCGCCCAGGGCTGGACCACGGCCTGGGGCGGCAACCCGGAGCACGAGGGCGCGCCCGCCGCCTGGCCGTGGCACCGCATCCTCGCCGGCCTCGCCGAGCGCGGCCACGGCCCCGCACCGGCGACGGCGGCACCGCCCGCCGGCAGCGCGGAACCCGCGACGGACTCCGCGACGGACCGCGCGACAGACCACAGGTCGGAACCCGCGACGGACTCCGCGACGGACCGCGCGACAGACCACAGGTCGGAACCCGCGACAGACCCCGCGGCGGCCCGGTTCCGGATGCACCGCGCGGTGCTGTCCTATCTCGACGGTGTGGCCGCGCGGGGCCCGCTGCTGCTGGTCCTCGACGACCTGCACCGGGCCGGCGAGGAGACCCTGGCGCTGCTCGCCGCGCTGCTCGCCGAGCCGGTCACCGGACCGGTGCTGGTCCTCGGCACGTTCCGCACCACCGAGATCTCCACCGGCCTCGCGGAACTGCTCGGCCGGGCCGCCCGCGCCGAGCCCAGCCGCGTCTACCTCGGCGGCCTGCCGGCGGAGGCGGTCGGCGAACTCGTCCACGCCACCACCGGGCGGGCGGTCCCCGAGGCGACGGCCCGCGCGATCCACGAGCGCAGCGGCGGCAACCCGTTCTTCGTACGCGAGCTGGCCCGGCTCCTCGACGCCCAGGGCGACGCCGCGCTCTCGGCGGTACCGGCCGGTGTCCGGGACGTCATCCGGCATCGGCTCGCCGCCCTGCCGGAGGCCACTCGTACCGTGCTGCGGCAGGCCGCGGTGCTCGGCCGGGACGTGGACCTCGACCTGTTGATCCCGCTCGCCGGCGACGAGGAACTGGTGCTCGACGCGGTGGACTCGGCGCTGCTGGGCGGCTTCCTGGTCGAGTCCGGGCCGGACCGTTCCCGGTTCGCGCACGCGCTGGTGCGCGACGCCCTGTACGAGGAGGTCTCCCAGGCCCGGCGGGCGCGTTGGCACGGCCGCATCGCCGAGACGCTGGAGGCGCTGCGCCCGGGCGACGTCGAGGCCCTGGCCCACCACTTCCTGCTGGCCCCGGGCCGGCCGGCGGCGGCGAAGGCGGCCCGCTACGCCGCCGCCGCGGCCGACCGGGCGCAGCGCCGGTTCGCCCCGCACGAGGCCGCCCGGCTGTGGCGGGCCGCCCTGGCCGCGCACGACCGGGCGGTACCGGAGCGGACCGCGCCGGACGGGACGGCGCCCGACCCGACCGCCGAGGCCGCCGAGCGGACCCGGCTGGAGCTGGTGACTGGGCTGGTGCGCGCCCTCGCCGTGACCGGGAACCTGGAACAGGCCCGGCGGCACCGGGCCGAGGCGATCACCACCGCCGAGCGGCTCGCCGATCCAGAGCTGACCGCCCGGGTGCTCGGCGCGTTCGACGTGCCGGGGATCTGGACGGCCAACGACGATCCGGCGCTGGCCGCGCGGATCGTCGCGGTCATCCGGCGCACCCTCGCCGCGCTCGGGGACGGCCCGAGCGCCGAACGGGCCCGGCTGCTCGGCGCGCTCGCCATGGAGCTGCGCGGCACCCGGTCCGCCGAGGGCCGGGCGGCGGCGGTCGAGGCGGAGGCCATCGCCCGCCGGCTCGGCGACCCCGCGCTGCTCGCCTTCGCCCTCAACGGCCGGTTCATGCACGCCTTCGAGCGGGCCGGGCTCGCGCCGCGGCGGGCCGCGATCGGTACCGAGCTGGTCGAGCTGGCCGCCGCGCACGAGCTGGTCGCCTTCGAGGTGCTCGGGCACCTCGTGCTGCTCCAGGCGCGTTCGGCGCTGGCCGACTTCGCCGCGGCCGACGCGCACGCGGCCGCGGCCGACCGGCTCGCGCGGCGGTACGACATCCCGCTGGTCGGCGTCTTCACCGACTGGTACGCGGCGCTGCGGCTCGCCGTGGCGGGGCGTACCGGGCCGGCCGAGGAGAGGTACCGGAGCGCGGCGACCCGGCTCGGCGGCACGGGCATGTGGGGACTGGAACCAGGGCTGCTGCCACTGGCCCTGCTCGCCCCACGGCTGCGGGACGGAACCGTGCCCGGGGTGGACCCGGACGCCGACTGGGGACCGTACCGGGACTGGGTACGGCCGCTCGGCCGGCTCGCGGCCGGCGACCGCGCCGGGGCGCTGGCGGCGCTGGCGGCCATACCGGAGTCGCCGCACGACCTGCTTCGCGAGGCGCGCGCCTGCCTCGTCGCGGTGGCCGCCGTCGCGCTGCGGGACCGCCCGGCGATGGAACGCGGCTACGCCGAGCTGCTGCCCGCCGCCGACGAGCTGGCGGGCGCCGGCAGCGGGCTGCTCACCCTCGGTCCGGTCGCCGGTCACCTCGCGCGGCTCGCCGCCGGGCTCGGCCGGCCGGCGCGGGCCCGGGAGCACGAACGCCAGGCGGCGGAGGTCGCCGAGCGGGCCGCCCGCGCGACACCTGCCATCCGTTGAAAGATCAGACAACGGTCGCCCCACGGTCAGCTGCCGCAGGCATCCTGCCCGGGTGCCGAAGCTACCCGCCGTCACCGCCTACCGCGTCCTCGGTACCGCCGGTGCGGCGATACTGGCCTGCGCCGGTTGGGCGGCCGGGGCGTTGCCCGTCCACCAGCCCGACACCCCGCTCTGGCTCATCCACTGGCGCGACCACTCGCGGCCGGCGCTGCTCGGCGGATACCTGGGGCTGACGCTGCTGACGGTGGCGTGGTGGTGGGCCGGGCGGGAACTCCAGCGCCACGGCGGCGTGGACCGGCGCAGCCTGCTGACCACGCTCGCGCTCTGGTCGAGCCCACTGCTGCTGGGTCCGCCGCTGTTCAGCCGGGACGTCTACAGCTACCTGGCGCAGGGGTCGATGGTGCTGACCGACATCGACGTCTACCGCTTCGGCGTCTCGCGGCTCGGCGGGCGGCTCGCCGCCGAGGTGCCGGCGATGTGGCAGCACACGCCAGCACCGTACGGGCCGCTCTTCCTCGGCCTGGCCGCCGTGGTCGCGGGCCTGGTCGGTACGAAGGTGACGGTCGGCATCCTCGGCATGCGGCTGCTGGCGCTGGCCGGCGTCGGCCTGCTGGTCGTCTTCCTGCCCCGGCTCGCCCGCCACTGCGGCGTACCGCCGATGGCGGCGCTCTGGCTCGGGGTGCTGAACCCGCTGGTGCCGCTGCACCTGATCGCCGGGGCGCACAACGAGGCGGTGATGCTGGGGCTGCTGGTGCCGGGGCTCTGCCTGGCCTTCGAGCGCCGCTTCGTCCTGGCCACGGTCCTGGTCACGCTCGCGGCGCTGGTGAAGGCGCCCGCCGTGGCCGGGCTGCTGGTGGTGGTCTCGCTCTGGGCTCCGTACCGTCTCGGCGGCCTGGCGGCGCTGCGGGCCGGCGGCGTCATGGCCGCGCTGCGGGCCGGCGGCGTCATGGCCGCGCTGCGGGCCGGGGTGCCGGCGCTGCTGGGCACCGCCGCCATCGCGGCCGTCACCACGGCCGCCGTCTCGGCCGTCACCGGCATCGGCTACGGCTGGCTCGCCGCCCTCAGCACGCCGATCTCCAAGCACAGCTGGTCGCTCTCCAGCGCGCTCGGCCGGGGCTCGACCGCCCTGCTGGAGGCGCTCGGGGTCGAGGCCGGCGAGGCGCCGATGCGGTTCTGGCTCTGGGCCGGCCTGCTCGCCGCCCTGGGTACCGCCGCGTTCGCCTGGTGGCACCGGCACCGGCTGGGCCCCGCGTACGCCCTCGGGCTGGCCCTGGCCGCGGTGGCCCTGCTCGGTCCGGCCACCCGCCCCTGGTACGGGCTCTGGGGGCTGGTGCCGCTGGCCGCCTCCGCCCCACCCGGACGGGTACGCGGGCTGGTGGCCGCGGGCGCCACCGCGCTGGCGTTCGTGACGATGCCCGACGGCTTCGGCCCGGACGGCGACAAGTTCCTGCTCGCCGTCGCCGGGGTGCTGCTCGGGGTGGTGGCGGTGCTGCTCGTCCTCGCGACCCGGGCCCACCCGCGCGCCCTGCCCGGCGGGATCGCCGCCCCGCTGCCCGAGCGCATCGCCGCCCCGCTGCCGGGTACGCCCCGATGAGCCGCACGTACCGCCGGGCCGCGCTGGTCTGCGGGCTGGCGCTGGGGATCGCGGTGGCGATCGCCCTGCTCCCCGGCCATCGTGGCTGGTTCGACGTGGGCGTCTACCACGGCGCCGTCAACTACTGGGTGCACGACGGCGGGCAACTCTACGACTACCTGCGGCCCGGCACCAGGTACGGCTTCACGTACCCGCCGTTCGCGGCGGTCTGCATGCTGCCGATGGCGCTGCTCGGCTGGTACCCGACCATCGCCGCCAACCTGCTGCTCACCGCCCTGGCCGCCGGTTTCCTGCTCTGGCTGCTCGTCGACCCGCTCGCGGCGCGGCTGCCCGTACCGCGCTGGTTCACCTTCGGGATCGCCGTCTGCCTCTTCGCGGCGCTCAACCCGGTCCGCGACACGGTCAGCTTCGGCCAGATCAACCTGCTCCTCGTGGCGCTGGTCTACCTCGACCTGTGGCTGCTGGAGCGGGGCAGCCGCCTCGCCGGAATCGGCATCGGGCTCGCCGCCGCGATCAAGCTGACCCCGGCCGTCTTCGTCGGGTACCTGCTGCTCACCCGCCGCTGGCGGGCCGCCGTCACGGCCGTCGGCTGCGCGGTGGCGAGCACGCTGCTGGCCGCGACCGTGGCGCCGGCGGCCTCGCTGACCTACTTCGCCGAGGCGATGTGGGACACCGGCCGGATCGGCGTGCTCGGCTACATCTCCAACCAGTCCCTGTCGGGTCTGGTGGCCCGCTGGGATCCGCCCGGCCCGGACGGGCCGACCTGGCTCCTGCTGGTCGGCGTGGTGCTCGCCGCCTGGGCCTGGCGGGCCCGCTGGGCGGGGCAGCTCGGCGACGACCGGGCCGGATTCGCCCTGACCGGCCTGGCCGGGTGCCTGGTCAGCCCGATCACCTGGGTGCACCACCTGGTCTGGGCGGTGCCGGCGCTGGTGGCGCTCGCCGCGGTGACGCTCCCGTGGCCGCCCGCCGGGGCGGCCCGGCGGCGGTTCCGGTTCGGCGTCGGGGCGTACCTGGTGCTGGTCAGCGGCCTGGTCTGGCTCTGGTCGGTGGACCACCGGGGCGTGCTCGGGTTCGTGGGCGGCAGCAGCTACGTGCTGGTCACGCTCGGCCTGCTCGCCCTGCTGCCGATCCGCCCCGGCCGCCCGGCCGTACCGACCACCCTGCCCGAGCGCACCGCGGTACCGGCGGAAGTGCCCGACCGCACCGCGGTACCGGCGGAAGTGCCCGACCGGACCGCCGCGCCGGCCACCGTGCCCGACCGCGCCTGACCATTTCCGGCCCGCCGTTCGTCGGGGACGGCCGGAACTCTGGCCGGATCCGCTCTCGCCGCCGGGCCGGATTCGCCTCGCGCCGAACCCTCGGCGCGCTCGTTGTTCACACCCTATTGATTGATGTCCGCTCCCGGAGACCAAACAAATCGCGCGTGCTGACGATGGAGGAGCCCGAGTAGAACGACGATGGGGAGGCTGGTACGCCGATGACCATCCGAAGCACGATGACACGAATGTCGGTGGCGGTGATCGCGGTCTGGTGCGCGATCGCGGTCGCGCCCGCGGCCCGGGCCGGCACCGCCGAGGCCGCGGCGGGCGGAGGCGCCACGGGCGTCACGCACCGCACGGTGAAGCTGGTGGCCGGACCGAGCCCGGAGAAGAAGGCGGCGCTGCGGGCGGCCGGCGTGGCGGACGACCCGCCGCCCTTCACCTGCTACTTCAACATCTGGGAGGCCAGTTGGCCCGGCGGGAACCCGGCTCCGATCACCTTCTCCAGCTCGCTGGAGTGCGGCGACGCCCCGCCCGGACCGTGGCAGATCTTCACGCTGAAGACGGAGCTGCGCAACGTCGCGACCGGATTCGTCGAGGCGGAGGGACCGGCCCTCGACGGCATCCTGGAGGGGCGGGTGACCAGCGGCGCGACCTCGGTTCCGCTGCAACGTCCGGCCGCCCACTACGTCCGGCAGGTGAGTTCCATCCTGAACCTGCCGGACGAGAGCGGCGCCTACGACATCTGGTACTACCTGCCGGCGGAATGCACCGGCGTGGGCGGGCCGCTCGCGGAATGCGACTTCCGGAACGCTCCGTTCACCGTCTGACGGTGGGTAGGGAGACCCTCGCCGAGGGCTGAAACGTACGGGCCGCCGGGGCGGAAAGCCCCGACGGCCCGTACCGGCGTGCCGCTGTTGCGCTGCTACTTGGAGCCCGTCACGATGCCGGGGTTGATGCAGAGACCGGGGCTGCTGCCGGTCCGCTCGGCGATCTCCAGGCAGCGGGTCACCTTGTCGACCTGGGCGTTCTTCTCGGTGATGGCCTTCTGCTTCTCCGCGTTGATCAGGTCCTGGTCGAGGTTGCGGCCCTGCGCCAGCTTGTCCTGGAAGACCTTGATGTTGGCCTCGGTCTTCTCGTCGTGGTTCACCCGGATGATCGTCACGGACAGGATCTCGATGTCGGAGCCGAGACGCTCCTGCGCGGAGTTCTTCACCTTGTCGGCGAAGGGCCTCAGGTCGACGTTGAGGTTCCCGGTCTTCGCGTCGATGTTCGCCAGCGGGTTGTAGCTGGCGAAGGCGTCGTTGACCGCCCCGTCGAGCTGTACGCCGACGCGCTGGCCCCGGAACGCCTCGAAGTCCCCCTTGTAGTCCATGAACTGCCGGGGCGCGTTCTCCGGCCGTACCTGCCACTCGACGAGGATCTCGACCCCGGCGTTGGCGAGCGTTCCGGTCCGCACCGGGACGGCCTTGTCGCTGCCGATGTGGTCGTACTTCTGCCGGCTGGCGTCCCACTCACCGATCTTCTGCCACGGGACCACCCAGTTCAGCCCGCTGCCGGTGACATCGCCGGTCGGCTTGTTGAAGGAGGTGACGATGCCCACGTTCCGTACCGGCACGGAGTTCGCCGAGGCGCCGAGGGTGAGGGCGATGCCGAGCAGCACCGCGAGCACGGCGCCACCGAGCGCCGGGCGCCTGGTCGGTGGCGACGAGAACGAGCCGTAGAGCGCCGCGACAATGGCGACGGCGAAGACGACGAGCGCGCACACGAACAGCGCCGGCATTACAAGCAACTCCCTCAATGGATTTTCGATGCGGATCGGACGGCTCCGCTTGCGTCCCGCAGTGTAGCGAGCACGAACAATCCCGTTTTCGCACGCGAACGCGGGGTCGCGGTCCGCGGCGAATCCCCGACCGTCCGAATTGGATATGACGGAGAACGGCGGACGCTACCGTCAGCGGCCGGCCGGCGAGCCGACCGCGGGGTCGAGATCCTCGTCCGGGTCGACCGGTACGGCCGCGCGCCGCTCGACGGTCGCCGCCAGCACCCGCCGCGTCCAGGGCCGCACCCGTACCGTCACCACGTCGCCGAGCCGGCAGATGTCGCCGAGTTCGGCCGGCAGGACCCAGGCGCGGGTCCGGTCCGACCGGCCGTCGTCGATGGCGAGGTGGAAGTTGACCGGTACGTAGCCGCTCTCGCCCTGCTGGCGGGTCCGCCAGGTCTGGCGCCAGAGCACCTCGCCGCTGACCGTGGTCGGCGCGACGAGGTCCAGCACCACCCGGACCGTGAGGTAGCCGGCGTAGCCGAGCAGCACCAGGCCGGCGAGGGTGAAGCCGGCGGTGACCGGTGTCGCGTCGGCGAGCCGGGACACCACCTCGCCCCGGCCGGTGAAGGTCCAGCCGACCAGGGCCGCGAGGGCCGCACGGAACACGATCCAGCCCAGCCGCTGGCCGTACCGGGGCAGGCCGCGCGGGTAGCTGACCCGCACCTGCCGCCAGGCGCCGGTGTACGACGACCAGAGCCGCCGCCGGTCGGCCACGCCGAGGTCGACGGCGCGCGAGGCGACCCGGGTAACCCCGAGCGCCGCCCCGTACGGCAGGTAGCGGTCCCAGACGGCGACGGCCGCCGGGGGCAGCTCGGCGAAGGACTCGTGCCGGACGAGCCACTCCCGTACGCCGAGCCACCGCGCGGCGACCTGCCGGCCCGCGGGCGTGTCCCGCTCGTCCCGTACGCGGCCCGCGATGCCGCCCAGCACCGCCGTCACGATCACGTACGCCCCGAGCACGGCCCCGTACTCCTCTCCCCGCCGGTGCAGGAGGTGCAGCAGCCCCGCGGCGACCCCGGCCGCCGCCACGCCGCCGAGCACGCCGAGCGCGGTGACGAGCCCGGGCGAGAAGCGCCGACGGGACAGCCCGAGCCGCCGGGCGTCGGCGACCACCGCCTTGCCCAGCCGGTTCGCCCAGCTCGCCGCCCGCCCGGCGTCGGCGAAACCGAGCGCGGTGAGCGGTACCACGCCGCCGGCCGCGCGCTCGACCACCCGGCGGTGGACCTGCCGCTCGTACCGGTTGAGGTCGCCCGGGTCGCGGCCGGTCAGGTGCACGGTGGTCTGGCGCGGGTCGGGGCCGGCCGGCCGCAGTTCCAGGTAGCCGCGCGCGGCGAGGTCGAGCAGGGTCGACTCGGCGGCGTCCACGGTGATCCGCCAGCCGTTGGCCAGCAGGCTGACCACGGCCGGGGGTTCGGTACCGGGCAGGTCCATCGTCGCCGGGGCCGGCACGGCCGTCCTCGGGCGGGTCAGCAGCCGCGCCGTCGCGTAGACGGCGAACCAGGCCGCGAGGCCGCCCACCGGCAGCCCGATCTCGATCAGCAGGTCCGTGGGGGTCATGGCCGGTGGTGACCCGCTCAGAACCGGACGGGGACGTCGGCGCGCTCGGCGCCGACCGCCTCGAAGTACGGCTCGGCCCGGAACCCGGCCGGGCCGGCGACGAGGTTGGTCGGCAGCGTCTCCACCGCCGTGTTGAGCGACTGCACGGCGCTGTTGTAGAACTGCCGGGCGTACGCGATCTTGTCCTCGGTCGCGGCCAGCTCGCGCTGCAGCTCCACGAAGTTCGCGCTGGCCCGCAGCTGCGGGTACGCCTCCGCGACCGCGAAGAGCCGGCCCAGCGCCCGGGTCAGCGCCCCCTCGGTGTCGGCCCGCCCCGCGTCGGTGCCGCCCGCCCCGGCCGCCGCCGTACGCGCGGCGGTCACCGCCTCCAGGGTCGCCCGCTCGTGCGCCGCGTACCCCCGCACCGTCTCCACCAGGTTCGGTGTCAACGAGTGCCGGCGCCGCAGCTGCACGTCCACCTGCGCCCAGGACGCCCGCACCTGGGCGCGCAACCGGACCAGCCGGTTGTACGCGGTGATCGTCCAGACCAGCAGGACCAGCACCAGCAGCACCGGTACCGCGATCAACCACATGGCCGTGCCCACCCGATCCACCCCTCGTCCGCCGCGCCGAACGCCACTCGCCCGTCGCCGCCATCATGATCCCGAGCCGTGGCAAGGGGCAGATCCGCTCGGCCGGGCCGCCCTCGTCCGTCCGGGCCGCCCTCGTCCGTCCGGGCCGCCCTCGTCCGTCCGGGCCGCTCCGGGTCCGCCGCGGCCGGTACGGCCACGCGGCTGCGGGTCCGCTGCTGGGGCCGGGACGCGTGCGGTCCGGGGATCGATGACGGTCGGGGGGCAGCGCCGAACGCCGGGGCCGACCGGGCCCGCCCGCCGCGACACGGCCGCGGACGGGCCCGCCGTACCGTCAGGCCTTGACGGCCTCGGCGGCCGAGTCGCCCGCCGTCTCCTCGGCGGCGGCGGTCTCCTCCTCGCTCTCCTCTTCCTCGTCGCTCTCCTCCTCGGCCGGCTCGTCCTCGGCCGACTCGGCCGGCTCGGGCGCGTCCCAGCTGAACTCGATCTCCACCGAGAGTTCGGTGTCCCCCTCGCGCTCGATCTCCAGTTCACAGCGCACCTGGTCGGCGACCTTGACCGCGCCGGCGGCGCCGTAGAAGAGCTGTCCGCCCGACTCCAGCTGGTTGGCCAGCTGGCGCAGCCAGGCGGCCAGGTCGGTGCGGGAGACGGTACGGGAGTCCTCGTAGATTGACATGCCCGCCATGCTGTCATTCCACTGAGGACCGACCGCGTGGGGGTCGCCGCCCGGATCCCGCCTCGGCTCGGCGTGATCGGCAGAACGTCGCCTACAGGCTACCGACGCGGGCGCCGACATGGCGCAGCTGCGGGGCGAGGAACAGGGCGTACGCGACCATCGACCCGGCCGCCACCGCGAGCGTGGTCATCGGGTCGGCGGTCATCGCGGTGGTCAGGACCACCGGCACGATCCCCACCGCGGCGATGCCGAGCCGCACCCGGGGGACCCTGCCGAGCGAGAACCACTGCAGCGACAGCCCCGCGAGCGTGAAGATCACGAGCGAGGCGGCGAACCCGACGCGGAGCGGGCCGGGCAGCCGGTCCTTCTCCTCGGCGACCTGGAGCAGGACCTGACCGAGCGCCCACCCGAGGAACAGGATCCCGATCCCGAGCGGGGCGTGCAGGAAGGCGTACGACACCCCGGTGTCGAGGCGCGGTACGGCCAGCCGGGTGGTCAGGAACGTGGTGTAGACCCACCAGATGCAGATCGGGATCACGAACGCCACCAGCGCCGCGCCGACCACCGCGGCCGGCGGGTGCGCGGCGGTCAGGGCGTCGATCAGGTTGGTCAGCGTGACACCGAGCAGGATGATGGTGAACTGCCCGATCCGCTCGGGCAGGTGCGTGGGATCGACCGGATGCCGCTCCAGCCAGCGGTGCCCCCACAACGGGGTGCTGAGTTCGATCACCAGCGCGACCGCCCAGAGGATCGGACGGGCCGGCACGGGGGCGGCGAGGGAGACGAGCCAGAGACACCAGCCGACCGAGAAGCCGGCGAGGTAGACGGTCGTCAGCGACCGCTCCGAGCGACTGGTCACCAGCACCCGCAGGTACATCAGGAGCAGCGCGCCGCGCACCACGAGGTAGCCGGCGGGCAGCAGCATGCCGCCGGGCGGGTGGTGCGCGCCGATGGCGATGCCCCCGGCCCCGGCCGTCGCCGTGAAGACGAGGATCCGGTGGGGCCAGTCGTCGGGGTCGAACCGGGTGTCGTAGAAGGTCTGGGTCGCCCAGGCCCACTGCACGACCAGGAAGAGCGCGATCGCGACCGCCGCGCGGGCCAGCGTCGGCGACGGCCCGCCCAGCCGGGCCGTGACCGCCTCCAGCGCCAGCGCGAAGACCAGGTCGAAGAAGAGTTCAAGCCAGGTGGCGTGCCGCTCCCCCTCCTGCTGTCCCGCCGGCCCCGGCGCGCGCAACCGCAGCAGGCCGGCCACCCGGGGCAACCACGTCACCTGCCCCGCCTCCCGGTCCGAACGTATCCGGCACGATTGCCGTAGGTAATCATCACGCCCCGGGCCGGCCCGGCGCGGCGGGTCGGGCCAGTTCGCCCCGTACGGTGGTGGTGACAAGATCACGTCGAGCCGGTCGGGCCCGGCGGGTCGCGCCGGTACGGGAGGCGGAGATGGCCGTTCGGGTCGCGGTGCTCGACGACTACCAGGACGTGGCGCGGGAGTTCGGCGACTGGGGGCGGCTCGGCGACCGGATCGAGCTGAGCGTCTTCACCGACCACGTCGACGACCCCGACGAGTTGGCCCGCCGGTTGGCCGACACGGAGGTCGTGGTGGCGATGCGGGAGCGGACGGCGTTCCCCGGGCCGCTGCTGGAGCGCCTGCCCCGGCTGCGCCTGCTGGTGACCACCGGGATGGCCAACGCCGCCATCGACGTCGCGGCGGCGAGACGACGCGGCGTCACGGTGTCGGGCACCCGCGGCGTGGCGACGGGTACCCCCGAGCTGACCTGGGGACTCATCCTCTCCCTGGTGCGCGGGATCCCGGACGAGTCGCGGCGGGTACGCGAGGGCGGCTGGCAGCGCACGGTCGGGCGTGACCTGGCCGGCCGTACCCTCGGGGTGATCGGCCTGGGGCGGCTGGGCGCGCGGGTCGCCACCGTCGGCCGGGCGTTCGGCATGGACGTCGTCGCCTGGAGCCAGAACCTGAGCGCCGAGCGGGCCGCGGAGCTGGGCGTACGCGCCGTGAGCCGGGAGGAGCTGCTGACCGGCTCGGCGGTCGTGACCGTGCACCTGCAGCTCAGCGACCGTACCCGGGGGCTGCTCGGCGAGCCCGAGCTGCGGTCGATGCGCCGCGACGCGTACCTGGTCAACACCTCGCGGGGCCCGATCGTCGACGAGGCCGCGCTGCTCAGGGCGCTGCGGGAGGGCTGGATCGCCGGGGCGGGCCTGGACGTGTACGACGTGGAGCCGCTCCCCGCCGACCATCCGCTGCGTACCGCCCCGAACACGGTGCTGACCCCGCACCTCGGCTACGTCACCCGGGACACCTACCGGGTCTTCTTCGGCGACGCGGTGGAGGACGTCGAGGCGTTCCTGGCCGGCCGACCGGTCCGCCTGCTCTGACGTCTAGGATTCGCGGATGGCACTGCTGCACCGGGCAACCCTGCACCCCACCAAGCTCGAACTCCTGTCGGCCTGGCTACCCACCCGTCGCTGGTACGGGGGACAGGTCGGCGTCGAGATCGAGCGGGTGGCGGCGTACCGCTTCGACGACCCCGACGGGGCGGTCGGTATAGAGACGATGCTGGTCCGGGCCGGGGACGGCCCGGTACACCAGGTTCCGCTCACCTACCGCGACGCGCCGCTCGACGGCGGCGACCCCTGGCTGATCGGTACCGCCGAACACTCGGTGCTCGGCCGGCGCTGGGTGTACGACGCGTGCGGGGATCCGGTCTACGCCGCCGCGCTGGCCGGCGCGATCCTGGCCGGCGTCGGCCAGGCGGACGAGTTCATCGAGATCGACGGCCGGCTCGAACGCCGCGAGCGGAGCATGACCGTCACCGGCGCCGGCGGGTCGGGCGAGATCGCGGTCGGCGCCCTGCGCCGGGTCGTGGACGAGGACCCCGCGCTGGTCGTGACCGAATCCGTGCAGCTGCACGTCGTCCGCTGCCTCGACGGCGGGCGGGAGGGGGCCGGCGTCGCGCTCACCGGCACCTGGCCCGGCCAGCCGAGCCCGCTGCCGCTGGCGTACGGCGAGCCGCGCTGACCCCGCCGCGAGGCCGCCTCGCGGCGGCCTCGCGGACTCGTCACACCGCCGCCGGCAGCCCCGGGTAGAGCAGCTCCGGGCCGCCCGAGAGCTTCGTCTTGACGTCCCGGCTCAGCTCGTCGACGACCACCTCCAGGGCTCGCGCCCGCACGCCGTCGAGCGCCACGCCGGCCACCCACGCCGGGTCGGCCTTCTGCTCGGGGGCGACATGGCCGGCCATGTCGGTGTCGATGTACCCGACGTGCAGCGCGGTGACGTCGATCCCGGCGGGCGCCAGCTCCTGCCGGAGGGCGTTGGTCATCGCCCAGGCCGCGGCCTTGGCCGCGCTGTAGGCGCCGGCGGCCCCGGGGTGCAGCCAGGAGAGCACGGATAGGATGTTCAGCACGGCTCCGCCCCCGTTGGCGCCGATGACGGGCGCGAAGGCCCGGGTCATCGCGAGCGTGCCGAAGTAGTGCGTCTCCATCTCCCGCCGGACGTCCGCGAGGTCGCCGTCGAGCAGCCGGGCCCGGGTGCTGATCCCGGCGTTGTTCACCAGCAGCGTGACGTCATGGGCCAGCTCCGCGGCCCGAGCGACCGAGTCCGGGTCGGTGATGTCGAGCGGCAGCGGTACGACCCCCGGCAGGTCCAGCGCGGACGGGTTCCGGACGCCGGCGTAGACCTTGCTGGCGCCCCGGTCGCGCAGCTGCGCCGCCAGGTGGCGGCCGAGACCGCGGTTCGCGCCGGTCACCAGCGCGATCGAGTTCCTGAGTTCCATCTCTTCCTCCTCGTGCGACCTCTTTTGAGAACGATCGGTGCGGAAAGTGGGTAAAAAAAATTCAGTCGAGCAGGGCGAGCGCGCTGTCGATCATGCTGGTCAACCGCTCCGCGCTCGCGCCGACCCGCACCTGGACCCGCAGCCCCACCCAGGCGTTGAGCAGCAGGTCGGCGAGGGTCCGGGCATCCAGGCGGGAAGTGATCTCACCGTCCCGCTGGCCGCGCCGGACCAGTTCCAGCAGCAGGGCGTGCTCCCCCGCGAAGATCCGCTCCACCCAGCGGGCCGCGTCCGGGTCGCGCGGCGCCGTCTCGGTGGCGCAGTTCACCGCCAGACAGCCGCTCGGGTACGCGTCCGCGCGCGCGACCGCCTGCGTCAACAGGGCCCTGATCGCGGCACGCGGATCGGCCGCCCCGTCGGCGGTCGCCCGCCGCAGCCGTTCGACCTTCTCGCCGTACCGGTCGAGCGCCTTGAGGTAGAGCGAGCGCTTGTCGCCGAAGGTGTCGTACATGCTCCGCTTGTGCACGCCCATCCGCTCGACCAGTTCCTGCATCGAGGTCTTCTCGTAGCCCTGCTCCCAGAAGAGCGCCATGGCGCGGTCCAGCGCCGCGTCCGGGTCGAACTCCTTGTGTCTCGCCACGCCGGCCTCCTCTCGCCACACCGACGCTAGCTCTTGAGAACGTTCGGTGCAAATAGTGGCGCCGGCCACAGCTGGCGCTAGCCGAGATCGAGGACCACGCTGACGCCGAGGTAGCAGAGGAACGCCCCGCACGCGAAGATCGCGATGGCGAGCACCACCACGAAGGGCAGGAACGCGCCGTCGACGCTGTAGAAGAGGACCACCCCGGACCCCATGATCAACAAGCCGAGGACGACCACCCCGGTGGCGAGCAGGATCATCTCCCAGTTGTCGTCAAAGAACTCGGCGAAGCTGGTGTCCCGGCTGGCCAGATAGCCGACGAGGGTGACGACCGCCGCGACCAGACCGGCCAGGCTGAACAGGTACAGAAGGCGCTGCGTCATCCGTCTCCCCCGCCCTACCGCGCGGCGATCGGGAAGCGCGCGACCCGGGCCCGGACCGCTTCCCGGTCCGGCCCGGTCCAGGACTCGCGGGCCGCCACCAGCGGATACACCTCGCGTACGTAGTTGACCGCGGTCACCATGGCGCGCTCCCGCTCCCGGATCTCCCGGCGTCCGGCGGCGACGCGGCGCAGCCCGGTCGACAGTCCGGCCAGCGCACCCCCGGCCGCGAGCAGGGCGATCGCGATGCCGGCGGCGTGCGGCAGCCGCACCGCGATCGCCACGGCGGCCAGGAGCACGACGGCGGTACCGAGACAGAGCAGGCTGGCCGCGACGGAGAGCCGGGTACGCCGCCGCGTCGTCTCCGCGAGCACCGCCTCGGCCTCGGCGAGCGCCCGTTCGATCTCCGCGCCCGTGGCGCGTGGCCCGCCGCTCACAGCATCCGCCCCAGGACGTCGTAGAAGTTGTCACGCAGCGCGGTGGCCTGGTTGCCGTCGAGCCGCGACGGGGTCCGGTACAGCCCCGGCGCGTACTGGTGCGCCTCCGGGTGCCCGCTGAACGGCACGATCGCGATCCGGGGCGGCAGGCTGCGCTCCCCCGATCTCAGCCCGTCCAGCACCCGGTGGAAGGGCGAGGAGACCCCGCCCGGGATGTAGTGGTCCCGGACCTCCCCCAGCTCGTCCCAGACCAGGTCGATCTTGGCGACCGCGATGATCAGCCAGCGCAGCCGCCGCCGTACCGCCGGCTCCCGGAGCAGCTGCCCCAGCTCGGCGAAGTCCTGTACCTCCAGGTCGAGCAGGTAGCGGCGGACCCGCTCGTTCCCCTCGCGCGTCGGCGCCGGGTCGAGATCCCGCAGCGCGCCGTCGGCCGGCCCGCTCCACAGCTCGTTGAAGCCCGAGCAGACCACGTGGATGACGCCGACCGGCGCGGCGCGGTTCTTGAACGTACGGGCCACCGACCGCGTCCGCTCCGGCGAGTCCTGACCGGGCACCACCAGGAACGCCGCCCGTACGCTGGTCGCCTCGCCCCGCAGCAGCACCCGGTGCCGCTCCCAGTCCGCGCTGACGCGCGTCGTGTAGCCGAGCCCGCTCACCCGGTCGGTCAGCGCCTCGAAGAGCGCCGTCTTGCCGGCGCCCGGACGGCCGGTGACCACGATGGGGACGTTCGCCCGGCGTAGCCAGAGCCGCCTCGCCCGCAGGCTCGGCCGCGACCAGTCCCGGTGCTGGTCGACCGAGGAAACCGCCCGGTCCCAGGTGTCGCGGGCCTCGTCCCAGAGCGAACCCACCCCGCTCCCCTCCCCGCCTCGCCGGTACGCCGGTGCCCGACGCACTGACGAACATAACTGCCCGGCGGTGCCGGACCATCGTCCACATCGGTGGAGGTCCGGCCCGGAACGGGTCGACGGGCCAGGCCGGCGGGGTCAGGCCGGGTTGGGTCGACCGGGGGCCGGGGGCCGGCGACCGGGCGGCTCAGAGCACCGTGCCGACCACGGCGGTCACCGGCAGCGCCGCCAGCGGCAGGAACGCGGCCAGCAGCGCGGCGGCCGGCACCTGGTCGGCCTCGTGCACCTGGCGCATCGTGCTGTGCGTGAGCACCAGCCGGTCGACCAGCCAGCGGGTGGCGTAGAGCACCGCGAGGCCCGCCACCGCCGTGGCCGCGAAGCCGGCGAGCGCCGGCCCCCAGCCGACGAAGTCGCCGGCGATGGCGTTGCGCATCACCAGGCCGAGCGCCACCAGGCTGCCGGCGGCCTCCAACGCGCAGGCCAGCCGCCCCTCGCGTACGCCGGCGCGCATCGGGAACGGGTTGACCAGATCGACCAGGAAGTAACAGCCGACCAGCAGGGCCCCGCCGAGCAGGGTGAAGACGGCGGTGGCGGCGAGCGCGGTCGGCCAGTCCGGGGCCGAGCCGCTGAGGGAGCCGTTGACCACGAAGCCGAACGCGACGTAGAAGGCGGCCTTCACCAGGCCGGCCGACAGCTCGTACGCCCGCGCGTCGTCGGGCCGGCGGACCTCGCCGCCCACGATCCGGTCGATCACGGGGTGGACGGCGAGCAGCAGCAGCGCCACCCAGGCGCCGGAGAGCGCGAGCAGCCCGACGTCGCTCCACCGGTTCGGCTCGTGCAGCCCCATCGAGCTGAGCATGCCGGTCGCCTGCCCCGCGGTGATGCCGAGCCGCTGGACCAGGTACGCCCAGTTGCCGTGGACGAAGATCTCCTCGTGGTCGTCGAAGCCGCTGGTGATGACGTTGAGCAGCTTCCAGAACCCGGCCAGGTAGCCGACGAAGACGACGATCTCGACCAGGCCGATCGCGAAGCCGCTCAGGCCCTCGGTCGTGACGCTCACCGTGCCTCCTACCTGATCACGTGGGGGACGAAGAAGCTCAGGTTGTCGGTGACCAGCCCCGGGCTCTCCCGGATGGCCAGCCCCGCCGGCTCGCCGTCGACGAGCCAGGCGCCGAGGACCGGGTGGTGCGATCCGTCGGCGCCGGAGAAGTCGGGCAGCGCCGCGAACTCCTGCACGACAGCGCCCTCGTCGCCGTACGGGCCGGGGGTTTCCAGCACCGTACCGACCTCGTCCACGATGCGGATGTTGGCGCCCTCGCGCCCGAGCAACGGCTTGACCACGTACCGCGACAGGCCGTGCGGTTCGTCGGCGAAGTACGCGGGCAGCAGGTACCGGCGCCGGTGCGGGTCGTCGCGGTACAGCCGCCAGAGCACGGGCAGCAGTCCCTTGTTGCTCCAGAGCATCTTGTAGATCGGCTCGATCCACACCGTACCGCCGGGGCGGCGGCCGGAGGCGATCACCGCCGGGCCGAAGCGGTCCTCGACCAGCCACTCCCACGGGTACAGCTTGAAGATCACCTCGATCCGGCGCCGGTGCAGGTCGTAGAAGTTGCCGTCCTCGCCGAGCCCGATGTCCTCGGTGTGCAGGAGCTCCACCTCGTAGCCGGCCTCCCGGGCCGTGTCGGCGAGGTAGGTGGTGTTCATCTGGTCCTCGCCCGAGGTCTCGTCGGCCGTGTAGGCGAAGTGGATCCGGGCGACCGGGCGACCGGTACGCCGCTCGTGCTCGCCGATCTGCCGCCGCCACGCGGCGACCAGCCGCTCGTGCAGCGAGTTCCACTGGTCCCCGCCCTGCTGGGTGTGCTCGAACCAGCGCCACTGGATCACCGCCGACTCCAGCAGTGAGGTGGGGGTGTCCGCGTTGAACTCCAGCAGCTTCGGCACCCGCAGGCTCGGGTCCGCGTCGGCCAGCTCGCCGACGCCGGCGTACCGCAGGTCGAAGCGCGCGTAGACGCTGGGCGGCTCCTCCTCCCAGGTGCGCGCGATCTCGGCGAACGCCGCCTCGGGGATGCCCATCCGGCGCAGCAGCGCGGGGTTGGCGAGCAGGTGGTCGCCGGCCTCGACGCACATCGCGAAGATGGTCCGGACGTGCTCCTCCAGCTCGTCCACCTCGGCGGCGGAGAACTCGTAGTACGGCCCCTCGCGCCAGTACTTGACCACCTCGCCGCCGGGCAGCTGGCTGTCGAGGAAGACCAGCCCGTCGCGGGCGACCTGCTCCTCCCAGCCCGGCCGGACCGTTCCCGTGGGTACGCGACGCACGCCTCAACCTCCGGAGCTGTGGCCGCCGGAACCCGACCCGATCCCGTCGCGGGTGATCACGCCTGGCGTGATCGGGCCGGTCGGCGGCAGGCCGACGCGGATCCGCGCGTCCCGGTCGTCCGGCCGGATCTTCTGCCCGCCGGAGACCACGCTGCCCAGCCCGTACCGGTACCGGCCCCGGCCGTGCCAGATGTAGTAGTCGTCGCTCGGCCCGTCGTCGCAGCGCACCGCGTCGACCACCCGGTCGAACCGGTCGACGCAGTAGACGCTGTCGACCTGGTCTGCCGTCCTGCTGGTGGAGCAGCCCGCACCGGCGACCGTGAAGGCCGCCGCGGCCGTGCTGACCAGCGCGATCCGCATCGCTCCCCGGCGTCTCGGCGTGACCCCGTCCACCACCGTTCCCCCACTCCCTCAGCTCGCCAGCAGCCGGCGCAGGTACGGCGGCAGCGCCGCCGACGCCCGGTACATCTCGGGCGAGAGGTAGTCGCAGTCGCCGCTGACGTTCGCCCAGCGGGCGGCCAGCTCCGCCGGTGCCGGCTCGTCCAGCGGATGCTCGGCCGCGAGCAGGAAACCGAAGGTCGTCAGCTGGTAGCCGGGCACGACCGCGGTGTGCAGCCGGATCGAGCCGAAGACCTCGCCCAGCCGGCGCAGCTGGGTGCGTACCTCGTCGGGCTGCATGGTCAGCGAGCCGCACTGCATGGCGAGCACCCCGCCCGGCGCGAGCGCGCGCCGGGCGTCGGCCAGGAGTTCGGTCTCGAAGAGGCGCTCGGCGGGGCCACCCGGCACCGGGTCGGTGAGGTCGAGGACGAGCACGTCGAAGCCGCCGGGGCCGGCCGCGAGATAGTCCGCGCCGTCGGCGAAGACCAGCTCCACCCGGGGGTCGTCGAACGCGCCACCGGAGACCGTGGGCAGGTGCTCGCGGCAGACCCGGGTGACCGCGTCGTCGATCTCGACCTGCACCACCCGCCGGAGGCTGCGCAGCCGCAGCGCCTGCCGCAACGCGCCGCCGTCCCCACCGCCGACCACGAGCATCGTCTCGGGCGCGCCGTGCTGGATGCTCGGCGTCAGCACCAGCATCTCGTGGTAGACGAACTCGTCCCGCTCGGTGGTCTGGATCACCCCGTCGAGCACCAGCATCCGGCCGTGGAACGGCGTGTCGAAGACCTGGATGTGTCCCCAGCGGGACCGCTCGTCGTGCAGCACCGCGTCGATCTCGACCTGGATCGCGATGCCGGGCCGGCCGTGGGGCAGTTCCCGCTCGGTGAACCACCGCGTCCCGCCGGAGGGCCGCTCTTCCAGGCCGGTGGCGGGCGCGGAGGCGGGGCTGGTCGCGGAGGCGGCGGGCGGTCGCGACGCGGGCCCCCCGGCCGTGGGCGCGGCGGGCGGCGCCGGTGGGCGGCCCGTCGCGGGTGGAACATCCTGCCGTACCAATGCCTGCGCTCCCCGGGGTGATGGTCGGACCGGACTGTACTGCCATTCCGCAACCGCCGCCCGCCACGGCAACGGTCCCGGTCGGCGCCGGCGCCCGCCCCGGTCCGGCTCGACGCGATGCCCCGGGTCGACGCGGTACCCGGGTCGACACGATGGGCACGGGTCCGGACGGCTCGGCAAACACCGGCCAAGTCTGATTTGACGGCAATTACCCGAGCACAATGTGATTCGGCACCAAAGAACATGAAGCATTGTCCACCTTGTCAACTACCCGCCAATCGGTTACGCCCCGACGAACCCGTTGCTTTAATTACGAGGCCCGGTCGGATTGGACGCCGGGCGGGCGGGCGGCGAGGCGGACGGCGAGCGCCCGGTGAAATTTTGATCCGTTTTCCCGACCAGGAGGGGAGAGCATGGTGGACGTACCGGACCGGCCGGAAAACATCGTCTGGGATATCACGTACGCCTGCCCACTGCGCTGCCTGCACTGCTATTCCGAATCGGGGCGGCGACCGTCACGTCAATTGAGCGCGGAAGACCTCGTACGGGTCGTCGACGCGATGGTCGCGCTGCGCCCGAGGTCGATCTCCCTGGCCGGCGGCGAGCCGCTGCTGGTGCCCGGCGTCTTCGACCTCGCCGAACGGATCGCCGGCGCGGGCATCGGGGTCCTCCTCTACACCGGCGGCTGGTCGCTCCCGCCCGAGACCGCCGAGCGCGCCGTCCGGGTGTTCCACCGGATCGTGGTCAGCGTGGACGGCGCGACCGCCGAGACGCACGACCGGATCCGGGGCCGCGTCGGCTCGTTCGCCCGCGCGCTGACCGCGCTGGAGCGGCTGGACCGGGCCGCGCGCGGCGGTACGCACCGACGGCGTCCGGCCCAGTTCGGCGTCGAGTACGCGGTGCTGCGCGACAACCTCGGACAGCTCGCGGAATTCTGCGCCGAAATCGCGCCACGATTTCCCGCGATGTCATTCCTCGCCTTCGGCGCGGCGGTACCGAGCGGGCTGGCCAGTCGCACCGGCGTGGCGGAACAGGAACTGCTCGGAGAGGACCAGCTCGACCTGTTGACCAGCGCGGCGCACACCCGATATCTGCAATCGCTGGCCCCAGCGTCGGTGCACGTGTCCACCACGGACAACCGCGTTCTTCAAATGCGTCCGGATTTGATCGCGCGGGGCGAATTCGCCGCGCTGATGCAGGTCGAGCCGGACGGCGCGGTACGTGCCATGCCCAGCTACGAGGGCACCGTGGGAAACCTGCGTACCGAGCCCGGGGAACTGCTCTGGAAACGGGCGGTGGCCCGCTGGCACGACCCGTTCGTCCGGGAGGCACTGGCCGGGGTCCGCACGATGGCCGAGTGGGCCGGGGCGACCCGGCGCATCGACTACCACTTCGGCACCCCCGAGGTGCGCGCCCGCATCGACCGGCGCCCCGAACCGCAATCGTCGCCGAACCGGAGGTGAACGGCATGGACGCTTTGGACCCCGCCCCCGCGGCGGTACCCGCCACGGATCCCGGCGCGACCGACGCGTTGCTCGTCGACTGCGTACGCGCGGCGCTGGCCCGCACCGGCGGCGCCGACTGGTCGGTCGAGCCGGCGGCGTACTGGTGCCATGTCACGCCGCCCGGGCACCACTTCCCGGTACAGGGCTGGAAGCTGCACGTCTCGGCCACCCCGCTCTCCGCACCGCTGGTGCTGGCCCGGGTGACCGGGATCCTCGTCCGGCACCGGTGCGCGTTCAAGTTCGCCGGTACCGTCGACCGGGTCCGGGACCTCGTCTCCCACCACGCCGACCGCGGCTCCGGCGGCAAGTTCATCACCATCTACCCGGGACTGCCCGACGAGCGGCTGCGCGCGCTCGCCGAGGAACTGCACGAGGCGACCCTGGGCCTGCCCGGACCCGGCGTCCTCTCCGACCGGCCGTACCGGCCCGGCAGCCTGGTGCACTACCGCTTCGGCGTCTTCACCGGCGTACCGATGCTCGGCAACGACGGGTCGCCCGAGGCGATGCTGGTGGCGCCGGACGGCCGCCTGGTGCCCGACGAGCGCAGGGCGTGGTTCACGCCGCCGCCGTGGGCGCCCCGCGACCCGTTCACCGGCGAGCGGGCCACCTCCCCGAAGGCGGGCACGCCGAGGCCGGTGCTGCTGGACGGCCGGTACCTGGTCCACGAGGTCATCCGGCACACCTTCTCGGGCAGCGTGTACCGGGGCACCGACCAGGTCACCGGCGGCGCGGTGGTGGTGAAGCAGGCGCGCCCGCACACCAACGTCGACGAGTACGGCCAAGAGCTGCGGCACCGGCGCCGGCACGAGGCGGAGATGTTGCGCGCGTTCGACTCCTCCGGGTTCACCGCCCGCCTGGTCGCCCTCTTCGAGCAGCAGGGGGACCTCTTCCTGGTGCAGGAGCGGCTGCCCGGCGCGACGCTGCGCAAGTGGGTCTGGGACAACCTCTCGCCCGACGGCGGGGACGGCACGTGGGGGCTGCCACCGGCCGAGGTGCAGCGGGTGGCCGAGCGGGTGGTCCGGATCGTGCGGGAGGTCCACGGCCGCGGGCTCGTCCTGCGGGACCTGACCCCGAACAACATCATGGTCACCGACGACGACGTACGCCTGATCGACCTGGAGGCGTTCGCCCGCGCGGGCGAGCCGGCGATCAAGCTCTTCACGCCCGGCTACGCGGCGCCCGAGCAGACGTACGGCCCGTCGGTCGCCGCCGCGTCGCCCCGCGCCGACCTCTTCGCCCTCGGGGCCGTGCTCTTCTACCTGGTCAGCGCGGTCGACCCGGTGCTGGTCCGGGACGCGCCCGAGCCGCGCCCGTACCAGGAGCGGATCCGGGGCTGGCTCGACCGGCTCTCGGTCCGGAACCCGGTCGCCCGCCGGCTCGCCCCGGTCATCGTGGCGCTGATGCGGGACGATCCCGCCGCGCGGCCGGACCTCGACGAGGTGGCCGCGTCCCTGGCCGGCGCCGCACCGCCCGCCCCCGCACCGCCCGCCCCCGCACCGTCCGGCGCCGCACCGTCCGGCGCCGCACCGTCTGGCGCCGCTTCGTCCGGTGTCGCACCGGCGGGCCCCGCTCCGGACGGTGCGACAGCCGCCGACGCCGCACCGGACGGCGCGACGCTCGACCGGATGATCGCGGACGCGCGGGAGCACCTCGTCACCACGATGGACGCCGGCAGCGGTACCTGGCTCTGGCCGCCGAGCCGGGTCGGCACCAAGACCGACCCGCTCAACGTGCAGCACGGCGCGGCCGGTGTGCTGGCGGTGCTCGTCCGGGCGTACCGGGCCGAACCGGCACCGGCGGCCCGCGAGGCGATCGCCGCGACCGCGGACTGGATCCGCCGCCGGGTCGTACGGGAGACCCAGGCCCTGCCGGGCTTGCACTTCGGACGCTCCGGCACCGCCTGGGCGCTGCTCGACGCCGGTACGCTCCTCGACGACCGGGAGCTGACGGCGCTCGCGGTCGACCTGGCCCAGCGCATCCCGCTGCGCTGGCCCAACCCCGACGTCTGCCACGGCATGGCCGGCGCCGGCCTGACCCAGCTGCGCTTCTGGGAGGCGACCGGCGAGGAGATATTCCTCGACCGGGCCCGCGAGGTGGCGGCGGCGGTCGCCCGCGCCGCCGAGCACCGCGACGGCCTGACCCTCTGGCCGATTCCGCGGGACTTCCCGTCGAGCCTGGCCGGGCTGGAACACTACGGCTTCGCGCACGGGGTGGCGGGGGTCGGATCGTTCCTGCTCGCCGTCGGCCGGGCGAGCGGGGAGAGCGAGCACCTGGAGCTGGCGGCGACCGCGGCGCGGACCCTGCGGGCGGTCGCGCGGGTCGACGAGGTCGGAGCCCGCTGGGCGAGCAGCGCCAAGGGCGGCCAGTACCTCACGCACTGGTGCAGCGGCTCGTCCGGGATCGGTACGTTCCTCGTCCGGCAGTGGCGCCACGACGGCGACGACCGTTGGGAGGAGTTGCTCGACGGGGCCGCCCGGGCGGTCCACCGGACCCGGTGGCAGGTCGGTTCGGCGCAGTGCCACGGGCTCGCCGGCGATGCCGAGTTCCTGCTCGACCTCGCCGAGGCGTCCGGGAACGGCCGGTACCGCGACTGGGCGGCGGAGCTGGCGGCGACGATCTACGCGCCGCACGCCGTACGGGACGGGCGGATGGTCGTACCGGACGACACGCAGGGCGCCGTGGTCGCCGATTTCAGCGCGGGCATGGCCGGGGTCCTCGCGTTCCTGCTGCGACTGCGCGACGGCGGCCCACGGATCTGGCTGCCGGAGTCGTTCGCCCGGCTCGCCCGCCCCACGGCGGAGAGCCGGCCCACGGCGGAGAGCCGGCCCACGGCGGAGAGCCGGCCCACGGCGGAGGCCCGGCCCGCCGCCGAGGCCCCGCCCGCCGCCGAAGGGCGCCCGGACCGGGCACCCGGCGACCGTCCGGACCGCACACCGGCCCGCACACCCGGCGGCCCGGCCGTCGCGGCCGTGACCGGGCCACACCACCAGATGCCTCCGCGTCGCGTCGGCGCCGCGGGACGTGCGAGGAATTCGTGACCGGAAGGAGGTGATCTCAATGGAGCTGGACGTCAACGCTCTGCAGTTGCTGGAGGAGAACAACGCCGACGAGTTCGGTCGTTTCCCGTGCACCGACGCGTCCTGCACCAGCGCGACCTGCTCGGAGGTGGGTCAGAGCTGCTCGGTGGCGACCATCTGGTGACCGGGTACGACCCCCGTCGCCGAACGGTCCGACAACCGTCCCGGCCGGCCGGTGCGAACCCGGCCGGCCGGGACGGCCGCCCCGTCGGCGACCCCGCCCCGTCGATCATGGAGTGGTGGCTGTCGGGAGAACCACGAAACATCGCAGATCGGCGACCACAACTCCATGATCGGCGGTGTGATGGACGCCGGCCGATACTTGCCGCGCTCGACTAGGGTCCGGACCAACGGGGGACGCGCACCACTCGCGGTTCCACGCCAATCCGCTCACGATCGAGGAGCCATGGGCAGATCCTTCTTGCGCGGGCTTGGGCTGGTCACCACGGGGCTGCTCGTCGCCGCCTCCGCCACCGCCGTGCCGGCGGCGGCAGCGGCGGAGACCGGCACGATCGCCGGGACCATCACCCGCGACGGCGTACCGGTACCGAACGTCCAGGTCGACATCCTGGAGCCGAAGGGGCCCAACAACGCGCACCGGGTGACCGGTCCGGACGGCCGCTACGAGGCGACCGGAATGTCCACGACCGCGTACTACCAGGTGAAGATCACCCCGCCAGGCGGCATCCCGCAGTGGGCGTACGGCAAGCTGGGGCCGGACCAGGCGGCGCAGTTCCGGGTCGCCGCCGGCCAGGTCACCACGGTCGACGACGAGCTGGTCCCCGTCGGTACCATCGCGGGGCGCTTCGTGGACGCCGCGGGGCGGGGCATCGCGACCGAGGTGCACGCCAGCGGGCCCGACGGGCCGCCCAACAGCACCCGGTCGGACGCCGACGGCAACTACTCGATACCGGTCGTCCCGGGCCGCTACATGGTCCAGTTCGCCTCGCCCGGCAACGCCGACCAGTACGCGCACGGCACCTACGACTACCGCGAGGCGGCCCTCTTCGCCGTCACGGCCAACCGGACGACGACGGTCGACGAGGTCAAGCTCCCGGTCGGCACGCTCCGGGGCCGGGTGACGACCGCCGACGGCGCGCCCGCCGACGGCGTGGAGGTGTACGCCTCGGGCGGACCGAGCCCCGGCGTCTGGGTCACCACCGACGCGACCGGTGCCTACGAGCTGCGCGACATGGTTCCCGGCCAGTACCGGCTGTCGTACCGACTGCCGGGGTCCCGGGCCCGGCAGTGGGCGCCCCAGGTCCTCACCGAGGCGGCGGCGCGGGTCTTCACGGTCGGGCCCGACGCGGTGACCACCCACGACGAGCGCCTGTTGCCCACGGGTGGCATCGCCGGCCGCTTCACCGACGAGCGGGGAGCCGGACTGCAGTACGTCACGGTCCGGCTGAGCCGCGCGGACACGCCCGACACGGTCACCGCCCAGACCGGCGCCGACGGCACGTACCGGCTCGACGGGGTCTTCACCGGCGAGTACCAGGTGCACTTCTCCGGCCCGCACGGCGTCGACCAGTGGGCCTACGGCAAGCCCAGCGAGGCGGAGGCCGATCCGATCACCATCGCCCGAGGCGCCACGACCACCGTGGACGACGGCCTGCCCCTCGTCGGAAGCGTCGCGGTCGAGGCGAGGGACAGCGTCACCGGCGCGCCGATCGACGAGTTCTCGGTCTCGGTCGCCGACTCCTCGACGCAGGGGTGGGACGGGCTGGCGTACCTCTGGAACGTCCCGGTCGGCACGTGGCCGCTCACCGTCAGCAGCCCGCACCACGCCGACGCCGCCGCGACGGTGACCGTGGCCGTCGGCGAGATGTCCCGGGTGGAGGTGCTGCTGCGGCCGGTACGGCAGATCCGCCCGTCCGGCCCGTCACGCCCGGCCACCCCGTCCGGCCCGAGGCGACCGCCGCCGTCGAAGATTGCGGGGTGACCGGGAGCTTCGACTGGGGCGGATTCGAGCGGACCCTGACCGAGGGAGTGGTGCGGGCCGTCACCTCGACGGTCCGGGAGGGTCAGGGCGAGCGGTTCTACGCGGCGGCGCTGGACCACGTCTACCGCGAGACCGACGGCCGGATCACGCTTCCCGTGCTCGCGCTGAACAGCGCGGAATCGCTGGAGCGGTACCCGGTCGAGGAGCGGGCGGACCTCCGCTGGAGCACGGCCGACTGGGACCACTACGACGACGGCTGGCTCGGGGAGGACCTGGCCCGGGACTGGGAACGCAGGCTGACCGCCGAGGCGTGCCGGGGGACGACCCGGCACTGGGAGGCGACGTTCCACCGGTACCTCACGATGCTCGTCCGGGTCTGCCGGCGCGCCCGCACGGAGCTTCGGAACGGCGGCGTCGCCGACCGGGGCTTCGTGCTGCTGCTCCTGGACGAGGAGCACCACGAAAGACTGATCAAGCGGGTGCTCACCGCCGCCGAGCTGCGCCGGCACTTCCCGCAGTTCGACGAGGGCACCACCGAACTGGCCCGGGTCGCCGCGCTGCCGCCGACCGAGCGCGCCAGTTATCTGGTCTCGCGGCTGGGGGCGTTCGACGGTCCGGTCGACTCGGAGACCGCCGCGGCGGCGCTGCGCGACCTCGGGCCGGATGCGTACCCTGCCCTGTTGCCGATGCTCGCGCGCGCCGGCCGGGCCTGGCAGGCCGCGAAGCTGCTGGCCGACATCGGCCTACCCGACGATGGCGTCGTCCGGGCGCTGACCGGGGCGCTGGAGCGGACCGGCGATTCCGACCAGTCGTGGGTCGCGATGGCGCTGTCCCGTCTCGGCCGGCTTGACCTCGTCCTGGACCGGGCCGGCGACCTACCGCCGGACGTGGTGGTCAGCGCCGTCGCGGCGCCGTACACCGGCTTCCGGGACCACGCGGTCGCCCCGCTGCCGCTGGACTACCGCCCGCTGGCGGACGTCATCGCGCGCCGGCCGGCGTACCTGCCGGACCTGGTCGAACGGCTCGCTCCGGGCCACAGCTACTGCACCATCACCCCCGACGAGGTGGACGAGGCGGTCGCGGGTCTGGCCTCGCCGCACGCCCTCGTCCGCCGGCACGCGGTGAGCGTCCTCGGCGTACGGGCACTCGGGGCGCGCGTCGGCCGGCGCGTCCTTCCGCTGCTCGGTCAGGCGGCCCGCCGGGACCCGGACCCGTCGGTACGGCGGTTGGCGATCCTCTCGCTGCTCCGCTGGCGCCGGGACGCCCGTCCGTTCGCCGACGTGGTCCGCGCGGCGCTCGACGATCCCGCGACGGAGGTACGGGAGGCCGCCGCGTACTGGCTGCGCGAGCAGGGCACCGACCAACCGACCTGAGCGCGTCTCGGGCTCGGGAAGCCGCGATACATCCGATGTTCGGCGGTCCGGACAACATCGATCATGGAGACCGACGCGCCTCGCCCGACCCGGCGGCGGGCCCGGCGAATCAGGCTGCCTTCGCCTTGACATCACCAGGATGTCCACCTATTTTCAACATTGTTAAATATAGATTTCTCGCTGCCGTGACCGACCCGTCGGCGGCACCTCGCGCCACACCGGGGCGCCGTCGCGCAGCGCCATACATCGGATCTTTAGCCCCTTCCGGGTCGCCGGTCGCGTCCGTAGGCCGGACCGCCCCACGACCCGGCGCAGCCCCAGATAGGAGCAGCCCGATGGGTATCTCACGTCGAAGCATCCTCACCTCCGCCGTGGCCGGGTCCGCCCTGGCCGCGGTCGCGGGGACCGAGCTGGCCGGCGCGCCCGCGGCGTCGGCCGCCAGCCCGCCCGGCGACGTGGTCGGGAAGATCACCGTGGGGTACCAGGGCTGGTTCGCGGCGACCGGCGACGGCTCGCCGATCAACGGCTGGTGGCACTGGAGCCAGAACTGGGGCCAGCCGCCGTCGCCCAGCAACACCACCATCATTTCGTGGCCGGACATGCGCGAGTACACCAACGGCTACCAGACCGCGTACGCCAACCTCGGCAACGGCCAGCCCGCCCGGCTCTTCTCCTCGTACGACCAGCAGACCGTGGACACCCACTTCCGCTGGATGCAGCAGTACGGCTGCGACACCGCCGCGCTGCAGCGGTTCAACCCGTTCGGCGGCGAGGGGGCGATCCGGGACGCGATGGCCGCCAAGGTCCGCACCGCGGCGGAGGCGTACGGGCGCAAGTTCTACATCATGTACGACGTCACCAACTGGACGAACATGCAGTCCGAGATCAAGACGGACTGGACGAACAAGATGCGGGCGTACACCTCCTCGCCGGCGTACGCGGTCCAGAACGGCAAGCCCGTGGTCTGCATCTGGGGCTTCGGCTTCAACGACCCGGGGCGCCCCTTCGCGCCGGCCGCCTGCCTCGACGTGATCAACTGGTTCAAGGCGCAGGGCTGCTACGTCATCGGCGGCGTACCGACCTGGTGGCGCACCGGGGTGAGCGACTCGCGGCCCGGCTTCCTCGACGTGTACCACGCCTTCAACATGATCTCGCCCTGGATGGTCGGCCGCGCCGGCACCCTGGCCGACCTCGACTCGTACTACAACAACGTCAACGTCGGCGACCAGGCCGACTGCAACGCGCACGGCATCGACTACCAACCCTGCGTCATGCCGGGTGACCTCTCCTCCGGGCACCGGCGACACGGCGACTTCATGTGGCGGCACTTCTACAACATGGTCCGCCTCGGCTGCCAGGGCATCTACATCTCGATGTTCGACGAGTACAACGAGGGCAACCAGATCGCCAAGACCGCCGAGAACGCCTCGATGCAGCCGACCAACTTCGGCCGCCGGGCGCTGGACGAGGACGGTACGCCCTGCTCGTCGGACTACTACCTGCGGCTGACCGCCGACGGCGGCCGGATGCTCAAGGGCCAGCTCGCGCTGACCGCCACCCGGCCGACCCAGCCCGTGCTCGGCAGCGGCGGCAACCCGCCGCCGTCGAGCGGCGTGATGAGCCTGCGCGCCCGGGTCAACGGCCAGTACGTGACGGCGGAGAACGCGGGCGCCGCGCCGCTGGTCGCCAACCGCGCCGCCGTCGGCGGCTGGGAGCAGTTCGACCTGGTCGACCTCGGCGGCGGCAACGTCGCGCTGCGGGCGCGGGTCAACGGCCGGTACGTCTGTGCGGACAACGCCGGCGCGGTGCCGCTGATCGCCAACCGTACCGCCGTCGGCCCGTGGGAGACGTTCCGGCTGGTCCGCAACGGCAACGGCTCGGTGAGCCTCCAGGCGGCGGCGAACAGCCGGTACGTACAGGCGGCCGACGCCGGCGCGGCACCACTGGTCGCCGCGGGCACGACGATCGGCAGCTGGGAGCAGTTCGACCTGACCAACCTCTGACCCCCCACCCCACCTCCCCCGCGATCTAGGGCAAATCCTCGTTACTTGATCTCCAATCACGAGGATTTGCCCTAGATCGACGGGGCGGGTGGGGGTCACGCGGAGGCGGGGTCGTCGCGCCAGCCGTAACGGGTCTCGAACCCGAGCACCCGGCGGACGGCCGAGCTGTCCACCAGCGAGTCGAAGGTGCCCAGCGAGGCCCGCACCCGCGTGGTCGGGTGGTACCGGGCCAGCAGTTCGGCGGTCGGTACCGTCGTCGCGCTGTCCGGCGCGGCGACGTTGAAGACGTGGTGCCCGGTGAGCCCGGAGGTCAGCACCGCGTAGACGGCCCGGGCCGCGTCCCGGGTGTCGAGCCAGGCCCACAGCTCCCGCCGGTTGGCGCCGACGTCCCGGCGGACCTCCGCGAGGCGGGCCGCCAACCGGTCGCCGTCGCCGACGAACGGGAAGCGCAGCAGCGTCGTCGGCATCCCCCAGCGGCGGGTGGCGAACGCGCCCACCTGCTCGGTCATCGTCTTCGACAGCCCGTACGAGTCGATCGCCACCGACGGCTGTTCCTCGTCGATCGGCACGTACGGCGGGGAGAGGTCCCGCCCGGCCCAGGCGTACCCGTACGCGGCGAAGCTGGAGGCCGCGACCGCGCAGCGCACGCCCGCCCGGCCGGCGCCGTCGAGGACCAGGTAGGCGCCCTGGACGTTCTGCACGAGCGTCTCGTCCTCGGGCAGCTTGCCGGGCGCGGCGATCGCGGCGAGGTGCACGACGGCGTCCACCGGCCGGCCGAACGGCCGCAGGCTCTCCTCGACGAACGCCGGATCCCGGGTGTCGCCGACGATGATCCGCTCGGCCTTGGGGCTCGCGAACGGCTCCCGGTCGGCGGCGACGACCCGCAGCCCCGATCCGGCGAGGTACGGCACGACGACCCGGCCGATGACCCCGGCCGCGCCGGTGACCAGGACGACGTCGTCGGCGGTCAGCGCGGCGCGCCGCTCCTCCTGCTGAGGCATGTTTCTCCCTACTTCCCGGATCCGCTGCCCGGATCTGCTGCCGGGCCTGCTGCCCGGATCTGCTTCCCGACCCCGGTCAGCCCTTGATCGCGCCCGTGAGGCCGTTGACGAAGTACCGCTGGGCGGCGAGGAAGAGGATGATGACCGGGATCACCACGATCAACGCGCCGGCCATCAGCGAGTTGTACTGCACCACCTGCGAGGACTTCAGCGCCTGGAGGGCGATCGGCAGCGTGTAGGTGGCGGGGTCGTTGAGCGAGACCCGGGTCAGCAGGTACTCGTTCCACGTCGGGATCGCGGTCAGCAGCGCGATCGTCACGAGGGCGGGCCGGCCCAGCGGCAGGTAGACCCGCGTGAAGATCCGGAACTCGCCCGCGCCGTCCACCCGTGCGGAGTCGCGCAGTTCGGCGGGGACCGACCGGAACGCGTTGGTCAGCAACAGCACCGCCAGCGGCGCGCTGCCGTTGACGAACGGCAGGACCAGGCCGAGGTGCGTACCGAGGATCGCCAGCCGGTTCTCCAGCAGCACGACGGGGAGCAGCGTGACGACGCCCGGCACGAAGAGCAGCGCGATGAAGAGCCGGTAGAGGGCGGCGCGGCCGGGGAAGTGCAGCACCGCGAAGGCGTACGAGGCGGCCGAGTAGATCACCAGGACGCCGAGGGTGGTCGCCACCGTCACCTTGAGGCTGTTCAGGAAGTAGTCGAAGAAGTGCAGGCGGTTCCAGGTGTCCACGAGGGTGCCCAGCGTCGGGTCGTGCGGGATGAGGTGTCCCCCGGCGATCACCTCCTGCTGGGTCTTGAACGCCGCCGAGACCATCCAGAGGAACGGGTAGAGGCTCACCACGGCGTACCCGGCGAGCAGCAGCCCGACGACCGTACGGGCGACGACGACCCCGGTCGTCCAGCGGCCGGCCGGCCGCGGCGAGCGGGCGGGGACGGCCTCGACGGCGGTCGGCGCGATGGTGTCGGTCATGCCCGCTCCCGGTTCACGCGCAGGTTGACGAAGGCGACGATCAGCGCGGCGACGAAGAGCATCCAGCCCAGGGCGCTGGCCAGCCCGAGCGTCGGGGCGAGCTGCGTCTGGAACGCGAGCCGGTAGGTCTCCAGGCCGAGAACCTTCGTGTGCTCGCCCGGCCCGCCGTCGGTCATGATGAGGAAGATCTGGAAGCCCTGGAGCGCGTCGCGCAGGTTGAGCAGCAGGATCACCGCGGTGATCCCGCGCAGCAGCGGCCAGACCACGCTGAGGTTGACCCGCCACCAGCCCGCACCGTCGATCTGGGCCGCCTCGATCAGCGCGGGGTCGATGGTCTGGAGCCCGGTCAGGTAGAGCAGCGTGGCGACGGGTACCGCGGACCAGACCATGATCACGATGAGCGTGGGCAGCGCGGTGTCCGGGTTGCCGAGCCAGCCCTGCGGTTGGGAGAGCGTGCCGAGCCCGAGCGCGCGCAGCAGCGTGTTGATCGCGCCGTTCGGCTCCAGCACGTACTGCCAGGCCAGGTATACCGCGATGCCGGTGGTGATGTACGGGACGAAGTAGACCGAGCGGAGCAGCCCGACGAACCGGCGGGCCCGGTTGAGCGCCAGCGCCAGCGGGAACGAGATCGCGACGGTGAGCAGCGGCGCGGCGACCATGACCCAGACGGTGTTCAGCGCGGCGGTACGCACCGGCGGGGCGAAGACCGGGCTGGCGTAGAGCAGGTCGAGGTAGTTCTGCACGCCGACCCAGGTCCAGGTCGGGGTCAGCCCGTTCCACCGTACGAACGACAGTTGCAGGCCCCAGAAGAGCGTGTAGACGCCCATGACGGCGAAGAGGACGATGGCCGGCGCCACGAGGGCGTACCCCCAGGCCACCTCCCGCCCCTGGTACCGCCGGCGGCGCCCGCGCGCCGGGGCGGTGCGGCCACGGGTGCCCGTGGCCGCACCGAGCGACGTGACGTCGGTGGTCATTTCCCGGCCCAGTAGCCGTCGATGATCTTTGTGAGCGAGGCGCCGGCGGTCGGTACGTCCGCCTTCTTCAGGGGCGTGAGCTCCATCAGCGCGCGGGCCACCACGGCGGCGTCGTACGACGGGGGCCGGTACGTGGTGTCACCGGGGTTGTAGGCGCTGTCGCCGGAGCCGAACGAGCCGATCATGGCGCCGAGGACCGGACCGAGCGCCGCCCCCGGATCGCCGCCCATGTTGACCGGCGGCACGTCCAGCGCGTCCTTGGCGAACTGGGTCGCGACGTCGGACTGGGCCAGGTGGTCCAGCCACTTGATCGCGCCGTCCTTGTTGCCCGAGGTCGCCGAGACCGAGAGGCCGGTCAGCGCGAACGGCGCGAGGCTCAGGTCGGGTACCGCGCCGCCCCTGGGCGCGGGCACGGGGAACGTCACGATGTTGTCGGCGTTCATGCCGTTCTGCGCCAGGAACGCCAGGGTGAAGGTGCCGCCGATGTCGAACGAGGACTTGCCCTGCGCGAAGGCGATGTCCGCGTCGTCGATGGTCAGGCTCTGCGTGCCGGGCATCCAGTACGGCGTCACCTGGTTGTACGCCTCCAGCACCGACCGGCCGTTCGGCGACGACCAGTTCTGGTCCCGCTGGTTGGAGAAGAGCCCCTTGAAGCCGGCCTTACCGAGCTTGCCGTAGGCCATCGGCTGCATCAGCCACTCCATGCCGGTGGTCGGCGACTGGAAGCCGATGCTCACCCCGCCGTCGTTCGGCCGGGCCTTGCGCACCGCGTCCAGTACGCCGATGAAGTCCTCCCAGGTCTTCGGCGGCTGGGTGACGCCGGCGGCGGTGAGCCGCTCCTTGTTGGCGTAGACGATCCCGAACGTACCGATCGTCAGCGGCACGCTGAACCGCTGGTTGAGCTTGATGCCCGCGGTCTTGGCGCCCTTCTCCAGGGACTGCTTGTAGTAGACGTCGGTGACGGTCCCCTCCCCCGCCACCGACGGCAGGTACCGGTCGGTCCAGGGGGTCTTGCCGGCGAGGTCCTCCAGCAGGCCGGCCGCGCCGAAGGTGAAGTCGTCCCCGTTGGTGTGCACCTCCAGCACGTCGGGCATGGTGCGGGTCTGCGCGGCGGCCTGGACGCGGGCGATGAAGGCGTCGTCCGGCGTGATCGCCTCGACCTTCACCGAGATGCCGGTCTTCTGCTTGAAGCTCTCGGCGGCCTTCTGCAGCGCGGCGACGTGCGACTGCTTGAACGTCCACATGGTGAGACTCTGGCTGTCCCCCGTGCTCCCGCCCCCGCCCGGGCTGCAGGCGGTGGCCGCGACGGCGAGCGCGGAGATCGTGACAGCTGAGAGCAGGATCCGGGCGGTTCGACGTAGATATAGGTTCACGGTGCGCCTCTTCCATCCCTACGGCGGGCTTCCCCGTCACGCCAACGGCGAGAAACAGAACGTAAATCAAATTGATATATAGTGTCAATATCCTTGCCGGCCACACGAAGGACACCTCCATGCCCCCGTCCCCCTCGGTCGAATCCGCCGCCCACCCCGAGGTCCCGGCCCCCGCCCACCCCGAGGTCCCGGCCCCCGCCCACCCCGAGGTCCTGGCCCCCGCGCCGTGGACCGGACCCGGCGCCGGCGGGCCCCGGATCACCCGGGTCCGGACCTTCCTCTGCGCGCCGCAGGGCTGCCCGTACGTCATCACCCGGGTCGAGACGGACCAGCCCGGGCTGTACGGCCTCGGCTGCGCCAGCGATCCACAGCGGACCCTCGCCATCCGCTCCGTGATCGACGACTACCTCGGCCCGATGCTGCTCGGCCGCGAGGCGGCGGACATCGAGGACCTGCACCGCCTGCTGCTCAACAGCGGTTACTGGCGCGGCGGATCGATCGCCAACAACGCGCTCGCCTCGATCGACGTGGCCCTCTGGGACATCAAGGGCAAGGCCGCCAACCTGCCGCTGCACCAGCTGCTCGGCGGCCGGGCGCGCGAGTACGCCGAGGCGTACACCCACGTCGACGGGGTCGACGCCGAGCAGGTGGCGGACCTGGTCCGGGCCGCCCGGGAACGCGGCTACCGGCACGTACGGGTGCAGCTGGCCGTACCCGGCACCGACACGTACGGCACCGCGCCGGCCGACGAGCGGCAGGCCGAGCGGCGCCGCGCCCGGCGGGAGTCCTGGGACAGCCTCGCCTACCTGCGCCGGGTGCCCCGGGAGCTGGTCAAGGTACGCGAACTCGTGGGTCCCGACGTCGAGCTGCTGCACGACGCGCACGAGCGGCTCACGCCCGCCCAGGCGCGCCAGCTCGTGCGCGCGGTCGAGGACGCCCAGCTCTACTTCCTCGAAGACGCCCTCGCGCCCGAGGACGCCGCGCACTTCCCCGAGCTGCGCGCGGCCGGCAGCACCCCGCTGGCCGTCGGCGAACTCTACGCGGACGTGGCGCTCTACCTGCCGCTGCTGCACCAGCGCGTGATCGACTTCGCCCGCGTCCGCATCCCCACCCTCGGCGGGCTGACGCCGACCCGCAAGCTGGTCGCCGCGTGCGAGCTCTTCGGTGCCCGTACGGCACCGCACGGGCCGGGCGACGTGAGCCCGGTCGCCCAGGCGGCGAACGTGGCGCTGGACATCTCCTCCCCCGCGTTCGGGGTGCAGGAGGCCGCGACCTTCCGGGACGCCACACTGGAGGTCTTCCCCGGCGCCCCGGTACCGGTGGCCGGCCGGTTCCACCCGAGTTCGGCGCCGGGTCTGGGCGTCGACTTCGACGAGGCGGCGGCCCGCCGGTACCCGGTCACCGCCCCGCTGGAGCACGACCGCTGGGCGCTGCTGCGCGCGACCGACGGCAGCGCCCACCGCCCCTGACCTCGTCGACACGCGCCCGACACCTCGCCGATCTAGGGCAAATCGTCGTGATTGGAGGTCAATTCACGCGGATTTGCCCTAGATCGACGGGGAGGGGCAAGGCGGGGAGGGGGACGCGGTGCGGGGGGACGGGGCGCGGGGGCTAGGCGAGCAGGAGGGACTGGGGGCGCGCCGAGAGGGTCTGGTCCAGCACGAGGCAGGCGGCGCCCACCGCGCCGACGTCGTCGCCGAGCCCGGTACCGGTCACGATCGTCTCGTGCATCTTGCCGACGAAGGGCGACGACGCGACGATCGGGTTGATCACGGGGAGGAAGAGCCGGGACAGGTGCGGCCAGATCGGACCGCCGAATACGACCAGTTCGGAGTCGAGCAGGGTGGCCGCCGCGCTGACGCCGAGCCCGACCCGGCGGGCCCAGCCGTCGATGATGCCCCGCGCGGTGACGTCCCCGCCGTCGGCGAGCGCCACCAGGTCGAGCAGGCTCCGCTCGGCCTGGCCGGGCCCGGCCGGTTCCTTCTCCGGACCGAGCACCCCGCGCTCGATCGCCTCCTCCACCAGCGCGTACGTGGTGCAGTTCGCGTCCAGCCCGCCGATCTCGCCGGCGTTGCCGGAGACCCCGCGCAGCACCACGTCGTTGACGACCGCGCCCATGCCCGAGCCGGTACCGAGGTAGAAGAAGAGGAAGTTGCCGGAGTGGACGGCCGCGCCCGCCCAGCGTTCGGCGATGGCCGCGGCGATCACGTCCTTGTCCATCACCACCGGCCACCCGGTGACCCGGGCCAGTTGGTCGCGCAGCGGCACCCGTTCCCAGCCCGCGAGCTGCGGCGGGTCCACGATTACACCGGCCTCCGGGTCGATCGGCCCCGGTACGGCGACCCCCAGCCCGAGGATGCGGTCCCGGGGGATGCCCGACTCGTCGACCAGCCGCTCGACGGCGGCGCTGATGTCGGCCAGGATCTGCGCCTGGTCGACGACCTGCGGGGTCGGCTGCCGGAGGTGGCGCACGACCCCGCCGACCAGGTCGAGCACCACGTAGGTCACCACGGCCGGATCGAGGTGTACGCCGATCGCGAAGCTGCCGCCGGGGCTGATCTGCAGGACGGTACGGGGCTTGCCGACCCGCCCGCCCTTCTTGCCCGCCTCGACCACGAGCCCGCGGTCCAGCAGGCGGCGGCAGATGTTCGAGACGGTCTGCGCCGACAGCCCGGTGGCGGTGGCGAGTTCCACCCGGCTCAGCCCCTCGGGGGCGCGCCGGATCGCGTCGAGCACGACCGACTCGTTGAAGTCGCCCATCCGCGGCAGGTTGGTTCCTCGCCGAACAGTCGGCCGGTCGATCGTCACGCCCGTTCTCCCTGTGGGTGCCTTGAGAATAGTCGTACGTCCACCGGCCCCGATCCGGTCTCCGTCCGCCCCGCCCCGCGCCGGCGGCGGTTCACCCGACCTGCCGGACCAGCACGATGCTCCACGGCGCCAGCGTCGTGCTCAGCCGCAACACGCCGTCGGCGTCGGCGGTGTGCGTCTCGACGTGTGTCGCGCGCGCGAGCCGGTCGAGGAGCCGCTCCTGCTCCCGCGTCGTCTCCCGGGGCGAGCCGAGCCGCCGCCAGGCCGCGACCGCGTTGCCGTGCTCGCCGTCGAGCCGTTCGACGGCGACCGGCGCGCCCGGCGGCAGCCCCTCGACCACCAGCTCGAACCGCCTCGGCTCGCCGGTGGCCTCGGTGCGTTCGGCCACCGCGCGGTCGTCGAAGGACGCCGGCACGGAGCGGGTGACCTCCGGAGGATAGTGATAGGCCAGCGCGGTCACCGCCCCCGTCGCGCCGTCGCGGGTCACCACGGCCCCGTCCGTACGGGCCAGCAGCGTGTCGCCGAGCGCGTGCAGCATCCGGTACGCGTGGAACGTCGGCTTCGGTATGCCCTGGAGCGTCAGCATGCCGAAGCCGCCGTGGAACATCTCGGGGCCCGCGCCGCCCTCCTCGAAGACGTCGGTGAACGTCCAGTACGCGAGCGAGTCCACGGTCTCCAGCGAGTGCAGCACCGAGCGGACGACGAAGGTCGCGGCCGGCAGGGTGTCGTGGGTGTGGTCGCGGGGCGACGACGAGGAGTTCCACTCGGTCAGGTGGATCTCGGCGTCCGGGTACGGTCCGGCGGCGACGATCCGGCGGAGCAGGGCGAGGTCGGTGGGGGTGGCGTCGACGCCCCGGGTCAGCTTCTCCCCCTGGCCGTGCTCGTCCAGCGCCCAGTCGGTCGGGTACGGGTGGGTGGAGACGAAGTCCACCGGCAGCGATTCGCCGGCGCAGAAGTCGAGGAACGCGTCGAGCCAGACCGGCCGCCAGTCGAGGGTGTCGATGTCGACGCCGAGCGTCGCCTGGTGCACCGTGAAGTCCTCGGTCTCGCCGTCGAACCGGCTGTCGGGGACGAAGTTCGAGGTGGCCGGGCCGCCGACGCGCAGCTCGGTGTCGACCGACCTGACCGCCCGCGCGGTGGCCCGGTAGAGCGCGAAGTACTCGCCACGGGTGCCGCGGAAGAAGCCGCGCAGGTTGGGTTCGTTCCAGACCTCGAAGTACCAGCGCCGGACCTCGGCCAGCCCGTACCGGTCGACCCAGTGCGCGACGGTGCGGCGTACCAGCTCCGACCAGCGGTCCAGGTCGGTCGGGGGTGCCCCGTGCGCGCCCCACCAGAAGACGGTGCCGGTTTCCCGGGCCAGCGGCCGGGGCGAGAACCCCAGCTCGACGAAGGGGCGTACGCCCCGGTCGAGCAGCGCGTCGAAGAGGGTGTCGAGGTACTGGAAGTTGTACTGCGGCGTACCGTCGTCGTCCTCGGTGTAGACGAACATGTCGTCGTGGAAGAGCCCGTGGAAGCGGACGTACCGGAAGCCGCAGGCGCCCCGGACCTCGGCCAGTTGGGCCTGCCAGTCGGCGCGCAGCCCCTCGTTGGCCCGCCCCGCGCCGACGACGGCGCTCCAGAAGTGGTTCAGCGGCGCGCCCGGCGCCGTCGCGGAGGTCCGCAGGGAGACAACTTCCGCCATGAGGGTCCTCCAGGTCTCGCCGCTCGCGCGCCTCGCCGTCACGGGTCGCGCACCCCGCGTATGGGGGCACAGGCTATCTTAAATCAAACTGATGTATTTACTCCCGTGCCTTAGGTCACCTCCTCGGTGTGTCGACCCGCCCACGGACGGCCTGGGGGTGATCAACCCTCCCCGCTATCGGGGTAACCTCGACCGAACACATTGGACATTCACGCCGTCTTCCGTGTTCCGCGCGGCGTGACCCGCGCTTCGGGTCCGACATCCTCATCGGCGCGATCGACCGGGCGGCCCAGGGATCGCGCGTTACGTACGGCAGGGGGCATTTGGCATGGCCGGAGAGTTCCACGATGCGGCGCGGGCGTCCGGCTGGACGATCGCGGACGGCGCGGTACGCGGTCCGCACGGCACCGAGGCGTGGCTCGACGGGGGCGGAGACGGTCGTCCCGACCATGAACACCTGTGCTTCGGGGGCGAGTCGGGCGGCCACCGGTTCACCTTCGCCGTCTCGTTCGCGGACCCGCACCGCCGATCTGACATCGCCAAGTACCGCCGCTCTGACATCGCCAAGCGGGCCCTGCACGGACCGGACGCGGTGGCCGCCGGCGCGGTGGTGCCGTGGCTGGACCGGATGCGTGAGCTGGCCGGAGTGTGGGTGCGCGCGGACGCCGGACCGTGGTGGCCGCTCGGCGGCGGGACCGGCAGCGATCGGGTCGCCCGGCCGTCGGGCCAGGTCCAGGAGCGGGTGACCGCGTGGCTGGAGACGCTGGTCCGGGACCCGGCCGCCGAGGCCGTGGGCCGTGGCGAGCGCACGCTGGAGATTCTGCGCGGTGCGGGCTGGCGGCCCGCCGTATCCCGTACCGGCAAGGCGAAGCCGGGGTTTCGCTGCCTGGCCGCCGCGACGTCGCGCGGCCCGGGCGGCGCGAAGCACCGCGTCGAGTACGTCCTCATGGGCGACGCCCGCCTGCCCGAGGCCCTGCTGTGGCGCTACGAACTGCCCGCGGTCGGCGGGAAACCGGTCGAGAAGGCGACGCTGCTGGTCGACGTCACCGGCGCGATGGACCCGGACGTGCCGCTCACGGTGGGCGGCGACCGGCTCGCCACCGTGCTCGGGGTGCTCACGCGCGAGGCACCGGCGATGGAGACGGGCGGGTCGCTGCGAGCGCGCCTGGCGCTGTTGACGGTCGCCGCCGCGCTTCGGGTGCACTGGAATTTCAGCGCCTACCGCGCCGGCTTCCGGGAAGAGCTGGGTAGCGGGTTCTCCACGCGGGAAGCACCGCCACTGGACGAGGCTGCCGCGGCGGTCCGGGCCGCACCGAACAACGGTGCGCGGTGGCTGGCGTTCGGCCTGGCCGCGGTTGAGGGCGACCTGCGCCACTTCGCTGTCGGGGCATTCGCGAAGGCCGCCGAGTTGGACACCGGAAACGCCGTGCCGCTGCTGTGGCACGGCTGGCTCCTGCGCGCCCTCGACCGCGATCTGGCGCTGGCCCAGCTCGACCGCGCCGCCGCGGCCGGCGACATGGTCGGCCTCGCGCGCGAGCTCCAGGGAGACATTCTGCGCCTGCACGGCGACCGAGACGCCGCCCTGGCCGCCTACGCCCGTGCCACCGAGGAGGACCCCGGACACGCGGACGGATGGCTGTCTCACGGACTGCACCTGGCCAAGTACGGCAGGGCGGCGGAAGCCGTACGGGTCCTCACCGAGGCGGCGGCGAGGCACCCCGACAGCCGGGTCGCGTACTACCTCGGCTACGCGCGGCTGCTCTCGGGCGACCGGGACGGTGCCCTCGACGCGCTGGAGGACGCGGTGCGCCGAGACCCCGGGCTCGCCTCCACCATCGTCGAGGACGCCGATCTGGCGCCGTTGCGCGGGCAACCGCGGTTCGACGCCCTTCCCGCGTTCGCGGCCGCGGAGGAGGCGGCGCTGCATCGGCGCACGCGCGACGCGGTACGGCCGACCGGGGCGGCACCGGCGCTGCCCCGGAACCGGGCGAACGACCTCGACGCCGTCATGAACGTGCGCGACATCTTCCGCAGGCGGGTCGACGGCCACAGGAGGATCCACCCCTGGGGCGTCACCCACCCGGATACCCGCTGGTTCCTGGAGAGCGTCGGCCTGCCGCGCGAAGCCGGTACGTTCCGGCTGGATCGGTACTTCGACGGCATCGGCGGTTCGGCCCTGCGCGAGTACCATCCCGACGACCCCCACGGCCGCCTGTATGGTGCCGACCGGGTGCCCGCCGGCCTGGCGGGGCTGTTCGTCCTCGGCGAGCTCGACGGTGGCGCCGAGGCAGCGCTGGACGGGCGGACCGGCGAGGTGTACCGCGTGGCGGAGGACTTCTCCGTCAGCTGGCTCGCCACCGATCTGGAGGCGTTCCTCCTGCCCCGGTGCCTACCCGACGACGCCTGGATCTGGCGCCTGACCACGGACACCGTCGGCCTCCTCGACGGTCCGGACGTCGCCCGCATCGGCGCGGGCAAGCTCGCCCTCGTGGTCGAGGGCCTCGACGGCAGCGGCCACGAACGGCTGCACGCGTTCCTGCGCGAACGCGGCGAGCTGCTGCACTGCCTACGCGTGACCGCAAACCTGGCCGCCGGCCTCGACCTCACCGGCATCGACCTCGCCACCTGCTGCCCCAAGCTGGCCGAGCTGCGCCTACGGAGCGGCACGGTGAACGAGTCCGTGTTCCACCACCCGGCCTTGACGAAGCTCGTGCTCAGGGAGTCGGAGTACAAAGGGACGATCCGCGACCTCGACCTCGACGCCGGATCACGGTTGTCCGAGCTGTCGCTGGACGACTGCCTCGTGCACGCCGATACCCTCCGTGCCGGCCCGGGCTCGCCCCTGCGTTGGTTCCGCGCCGCTATCGACGAGGACTACGGGTTCGTCTTCCCGAACCGGCTGGAGTTCGACAACTGCCCCGACCTGTCCCACATCGACATCGACTTCGACGCGGGAACCTGGGAACTGGTCCTGCGCGGCAGCCTGCCCCGGCTGCGCGAGGTCAGCCAGGACGCCCGCCCGTACGGATCGTTCACCTCGACCGTGGTGGCCGCCACGCCCGCCGACAAGAAGGCGTACCAGTCAATGATCAGAAAAGGTTCGCGGCACGCCCGGTGAGGCCAACCCGGGTCCCGACCGGTCCAGTCCCGGCGGAGGACCCCCGCCCCAACGAGCCACAGGCAATCCGAGTACCACCGGCCGAGGACGAGCACGCCCTAACCCCGGTCGGTGGCCGGGGCGCGGAGCCCGGCGAAGACGACGGCGAGCGTCCGGCGGCGCAGGTCGGAATCCCAGCCGCCCCGCAACGCGCCCTGGCAGACGCTCTCCAGCAGGGCCAACACCTCGTCGAGCCGGATCTCGGCGCGGACCGCGCCGGCCCGCTGCGCCCGGGCCAGCAGCTCCCCCACCGCGTCGGCCAGCGAGCCGAGCGGGGCGCCCACCGGGACGTCCGTCCCCTCGGCGGAGAGCAGCCCCACCACGGCCCGGTTCGCGGCGGCGCGCTCGACCAGCCGGCCGAAGAACTCGAACAGCGCACCCGCCGGATCGCCGTACGCGACCAGCTCCGCGGCGTCGTCAGTGACCTGCCGCAGCAGCCGTTTCAGCAGCGCCCGCAACAACTCGTGCTTGGTCGGGAAGTGGCGGAAGACGGTACCGATCGCGACGCCGGCCCGGCGGGCCACCTCCTCGGTCGACGCCTCCGGTCCGGCCTCGGCGAAGACGCGTTCGGCCGCCGCCAGGATCCGGGCCCGGTTGCGCTGAGCGTCCGCCCGCATCGGCCGGGTCGCGTCACCGAACAAGATCAGCCACCACTCAGTACCGCGCCCGTTCTCTCGCGTCGAACCCGCTCGCCGGGGTGGCGAGCATGGCGTCGAGGCCACGCTCGAAGAGATCGTCGTCGTTCCACGGCCCCTCGTCCAGATGCCCGGAGGCGACGAGGGTGGGATAGGCGGTGGGGTTCGCGGCCAGTTGTCGCCGCGCCACGGCCCGCGCCTCGGGATCCGCCGTCGTTCGCCAGGTGGTTTCGGTGAGGGCCGCGCCGATCACGTAGTTGGCCACCATCCGGGTGACCACCGCGAGGTGCACGCCCGTGTGACCACCGCGGACGAGCGCCGACTGCAGGAACTCGGTACGGGCGAGGACATTGGGACCGAGCATCGGTCGCCCGATCAGGTTGGGCGCCCAGGGATGGCGGAGCATGGCGCCGCGCCACCCGGACGTCAACGCCCGCACGTCGTCGCGCCAGTCGCCTTCGGCCGGAAGCGGCACCTCGCCGAAGATCTCGTCGAGGGCCAGGTCGAGGACGTCGTCCTTGGTCTTCACGTGCCAGTAGAGCGCGGTCGAGGTGACCGCGAGGCGCTGGGCCAGACGCCGCATCGTCAGCCCGTCGATGCCGTGCTCGTCCAGCAGCGCGACCGCCGCCTCGACGATGCGCGCACGGGTCAGGGGCGCCGCCCGGCGGGGGCCGCGCCGCTCCTCGCGGAGCCAGATCATGCCGGCCCCACCGCCACGCCGGCCACCCGGCTCCCCGGCCGGCGATCCACTCAACTCGGTCGCGTCCACCCGCGACACTCTAGTACAGTGCGCAGGCAACTTAACGTTGTTAAGTTACTTGTTCATCGTTCAGTAACGTCGCGCGACCGCCGCGGGCTGCCACCGGCGACCCCCGGACGCGCCGGCAGACCGAACGGCAGCCTTCCTCCCGCCGGAAAGGACGCCACCGACCGATGCCACTGATCCGGATACAGCTGGACAGCGACCGGTACACCGCCCGCCGGGTGCGCGAACTCCAGCAGGCCGGCAAGGTCCACCACGAGTCCCGGAACGCCGCCCGCGACGAGGTCTGGCGGCGCGGGCGTACCCCCGCCGCCGAGCCGGTCTTCGTCGGCATCACGAACGGCGAGCCCGTCCGACTCATCTACGACGTCGAGGTCTACCCGGAGGCGACCCCCTGACCGGGCGCCCCGGCGTCGTCCTCCCGGGACGATGCACCGCCGGCCTATGCTGGTTCGATGGTGGCGGTGGCCGAGGCGTACGCGGCGCTGGACGAGGGGCTCCGGAGCTGGGGTGAGCTGCCCGACGCCGAACTCGCCAACGCCCACGCCATCTTCCGGCCACGCCGGGTGCCGGCCCGGACCCTGCTGCAACGCGCCGGCGAGCCGGTCGAGCACGTCTGGTTCATCGTGCGCGGGTTGACCCGCATGTACTACGTCGCCGAGGGCGGGGCCGAACGCACCAAGGGGTTCCGGGCCGAGGGTGAGCTGGTCTGCTCGTACGCCTCGGCGCTACGCGGCGCACCCTCGCGGCAGTTCATCGAGACGCTGGAGCCGACCGAGCTGCTGGTCGCCCACCAGCCGGCGTTCGCCCGGCTCCGCGCCCGTCATCCGGCCTGGGCGACGGTACTCGGCGCGATGACCGAACGGCTCTTCCTCGACGAGGAGCGCCGCCACCGCGCCCTGCTGACCCAGGATGCCGCCGCCCGGTACCACGCCTTCGTCACCGAGCGGCCGGCGCTGGCCGCGCGACTCACCCAGCGCCAGATCGCCGCCTACGTCGGCGTCGCCCCGGAGACGCTCAGCCGGATCCGGGCCGAGACGCCAACCGTGTGACGTGGCAGACCGCCCGGCCTTGACGTGGGTCAAGGCCGCCGGCCGGCCCGCTCCCTAGCGTCGACGGCATGGACCAAGAAGAGATGACCGCGGTCGGCGTCGAGGCGTTCGGCCAGCCGCTGCGCCGACTGCGCCTGCCCATCACCGCCCCCCGGTACGGCGAGGTGCTCGTCCGGGTGGCGGCCGCCGCGGTCAACCCCGCCGACCTGGGCATGGTCGCCGGCCGGTACCGCTGGTCGCAGCCCGTCCGGTTCCCCCTCGTGCCCGGCTACGACGTCGCCGGCACCGTCGTGGGTACCGGCCAGCCGGTGCTCGCCTTCACCCTGCACAAGGCGACCCAGCGCGGTGGGTACGCGCAGTTCGTCACCCTGCCCGAGGAGTTGGTCGTGCCGCTGCCCGACGGGCTGACCGCCCCGGAGGCGGTACCGCTACTGCTGGCGGGAATGACGGCGTGGCAGGCGCTCGACGCCGTCGGCGAGGTCGGCACGCTGCTGGTGAACGGCCCGCGCGGGGCGATCGGCGGCCTGGCTGCACAGCTGGCCGCCGCGCGCGGCATCACCGTCGTACCGCCCGACGACCCGGGACCGGTCGACGCCGCGCTCGACGTCGTCGGGGGCACGGTGGCGCGGGCGGCCTTCGACCGCGTACGCGACGACGGCCGGTACGTCACCGTGGTCCCCGAGTTCTGGGTCCCGGGTGGCCCGTTCACCGCCGAGCGGGGCATCACGCCGCGGGTCGTCTCGGTACGTCACGACCGGGCCCAACTCGTCGGTCTGGTCGAGCGGCTCGCCGCCGGTACGCTGACCGCCCCCGTCGGCAAGGTGCTGCCGCTGACCGAGGCGGCCGAGGCACACCGGCTCGTCGGGCGGGCCGCGGGCGCGCCGAGGGTCGCCGGCAAGGTCGTGCTGGTGCCCTGAGCCGCGGCCCGGCGGGCGGTGGGTCAACCTCTCCGCCCGCCGTGGCGTCAGCTCGCCAGCAGCTCCCGGACCCGGGGCACCACCTTGGTGGCGTACAGCTCGACGGTGTTCATCGACAGTTCGTGCGGCAGGGTGCCGGCGGTGTACTTCAGGTTGAAGCGCTGGATCCCGAGGGCCCGTACCGTCTTCGCGATCTTGTTGGCCACGGTCTCCGGCGAACCGACGTGCCAGGCACCCTCGGCGATGTCGTTCTCCAGCCGGTCCCGGGTCATCGGAGGCCACCCGCGCTCCCGGCCGATCCGGTTGAACATGACCCGCACGTGCGGCCAGAGCAGGTCGGCCGCCTCCTGGTCGGTACCGGCGACGAAGCCGGGGGCGTGCACCGCGACCGGCAGGCGCTCCTTGCCGAACTCGGCCAGCGCCCGGTGGTACAGGTCGACGTAGGGGGCGAACCGGGCCGGGTCGCCGCCGATGACGGCCAGCACCAGCGGGAAGCCGTACCGGGCGGCGCGCACCACCGACTCGGGGCTGCCACCGACGCCGATCCAGGTACGGATCCGGCCGGACTCGGTCTTCGGGTAGACCTGCTGGTTCTTCAGCCCGGCGCGTACCGTGCCCTCCCAGGTCACCGGCCCCTCGGTCAGCAGCCGCGACATCAGGTCGGCCTTCTCCTCGAAGAGCCGGTCGTAGTCGGTCAGGTCGTACCCGAACAGTGGGAACGACTCCGTGAACGAGCCGCGACCCAGGATGATCTCGGCGCGGCCGTTCGAGACCGCGTCGAGGGTGGCGAACCGCTCGAAGACCCGTACCGGGTCGTCGGAGCTGAGCACCGTCACCGCCGTACCGAGCCGGATCCGCTCGGTACGCCCGGCGATGGTGGCCAGCACGATCTCCGGGGACGAGACCGCGAAGTCGTCGCGGTGGTGCTCGCCGAGGCCGAAGCCGTCGACGCCGAGCCGGTCCGCGAGGACCGCCTCCTCCACCACGTTCCGGATCACCTGCGCGTACGGGATCCGCTTGCCGTCGGCGCCGCTCGTGACGTCGCCGAAGCTGTCCAGCCCGAACTCCAGCGCGGATGTCATGTCCGTTTCCTCCTGGCCTCGATCCGCCGGCCGGACCCGTACGTCCGCCGCCGTCCGGCCATGTAACCGGGGCGTCGGCCGTCCCATTCCCGCGCCGGCCGCCGGAAAACCCGCCCCAGCAGGTGACAGCGCGGGATCGGGAACTCCGATCTCCTCGGCAACCGCTTCAGCTACGGATGAGGCGAGTCAGCGCCGGCCCGGCTGTCCAGTTCGTCGAGCCGGCCGCTCTGCAGATGGGTGATGTCGCCGCCGCAGTCCAGCGCGGCGTCGAGCAGCATGGCGAGCGAGGTGCCGTAGACCGGCACGTCGGCGGGCTCGTCGACCAGGCGGAACTCACCATCGTCGGGGTGTCGGTGCGCGCCGGGCTCCACCCGACAGGCGATCCAGTGCGGCGTCTCCGTCTCGTGGTCGAGAGCCGCACCGATACACCGGCCGTCGGCGAGCTCGATGAGAGAGACGATGGGCAGGGTCTCCCGCCAGATCTGGCGGTGCTCGGCGGCCGGAAGCAGCCGCCACGCGCCGCCGAAGAGCGTCGCCGAGCCGATGCGCCGGTAGAGCGCGACGAGTTCGGCGGACGCGTTGTACAGGCGATCCGGCTGCGGCGGAGTCGTCTCGTGATCGCGCACGATCCGGTCGACCACGTCGTCGATCCGGACCGCGGCGGGCGCCACGTACCAGCCCACGACCGGTCTCAGCGCACCGTCGCCATCCTGCGCCACGCCCATCGGGCCGGCGTACAGAGTGTTCGCCCCCGCCACGCAGGTACGGATACAGCCGCGCGATCCAGCCGGTGACCACCTCGCCCCCGTACGCGTCGGCCGGGTTGTAGATCCGCCGCCAGAAGTCGCGGTCCACGTCGCCCGCCGCGGCCCGCACGAACTGTTGGGTGATCGGCACGAGCGAACGGCACCACGCCTCCAGCCCGAAAGCGGCGACGGCGTCCACCCGGCCCCGGATCTTCTCCCAGTCCGCGACAGTGCCGGTGAGAGAGATCGACGGGATGCCGCAGACACACCTCAACCAGTACGAGAAGTACGGGGAGTAGGCGTCGAGCAGCACCACCCGACCCGCGACCCGTTCGACGTGCGTACTGGTGCTGAAATCGCACTCGAACAGGTCCGGTCCGCCCGTATCGGCGAGCAGCGACTTGCCGAACCGCTGCACCATCCCGCCCCAGGAGTCGGCATCCCTCGGCATCGGCCCGTCCAGGGAGACCTCGATCCGCTTGCGGCCGGCGTGACCGACCAGTCGAGGGCGTAGCTCCTCGGCATGCAGGCGGACGTGCTCGGCGACACCCTGCGCGATGGTCAGCCACACCACGTCCGGGGAGAGCACGAGCGGACGGTGATCGGCGAACGCGCGGGCGACCGCGCCGAGCAGCGGGTGCACACCGTCGGGCGCGAGCACCGGCAGCGCTGGGTCACCGCCCACGGCTAGCGCGTCCGGAAAGAGTTCGCCGAGCGGCTGGGTGGGGAGCGCCTCCGCCGCGGGCGTGACGTCGTCGACCGGAAACGTGATCACCCGGCCACCCTAACCAGGCGACGCAGGAGACCCTCGGTCCTCGGCGGTCACACTGGCCGCACGCCTCATTCCTGAGGCGGGATCGGATGACCGGCGAATGCGGCGGCGACGTTTGCCGGACCGCCCACGGTGCGTCCCGGTGCGAGGCATGCTCAGGTGGTGGCGGCGACGCGCCGTACGTGGCGAAGGGGTGCGCGGCGTGAGGAACTACGACGACGACTGGAGCGACGACCAGCGCGGTCTGTACGACGAGTCCTACGACATCGGCGAGGCGTGGGCGAAGGACCCGGACACCTCGTCGGACGAGCTGCAAGACGTGATCAACATGGCCGAGGCGGACGACGACGAGCTCGGCGACATGGAACTGACCCACCCGGCGCTGGTCGACGCGGTCGCGAACGCCACCGGTGAGCTGCAGGACAGCATCACGGCGGATCGGGACGACCCCGCGTTCCGCGGCTTCACCGACGGCGTGCGCGACGGGGCCGAGGCCGACGTCTTCGGCCTCTGACGACTCCGCGCGCTGACGACTCCGCGCGCTGGCGTCTTCGGGCACCGGCCCAGGTGTCCGCCGGGCAGGGTGGCCGTCGGTCAGGACCTGCCCGGCCGGCGCGGCGGCGTCGGTGGTACACGGGAGACGTTATCGGAGCCGAACACGTCGCTGGCGTACCACCGACGGCGGGATGAGTGTCGTCGGCGCCGTTCACGCCGTGCTCGGGCGCATGGTCGTTGTCGACGCGCCGTCACCTGAACGTCAGAGGCGCTATCCGTGGCCGGTAGCGCCTCTGACGTTCAGGTGACCGGGTAGTGCGGTGGTCAGCCCGCCTTGCGTACGCGGTAGGCCAGGTGGGTGACGCCCTTGCCCTCGACCACCCGCGTCGGCCCCTCCAGCTGTACGGGTGCGATCTTGAGCCCGGCGAAGAACGGGATGCCGTCGCCGAGCAGGACGGGTACGAGGTCGACGTGGACCTCGTCGAGCAGCCCGGCCTCGATGACCTGCGTCGCGATCGTGCCGCCGTTCACCCCGACCTCCTTGTCACCGGCGAGGGACCTCGCCTTGTCGATCGCGCTCTCGATGCCGTCGGTGACGAACGCGAACGAGTCGTTCTCACCCGCCCACCCGTCCGGCACGGTGTGCGTGACGACGACCACGGGCACGTCCATCGGGTGCCGGCCGCCCCAGCCGTTGGTCATGTCGAACAGCCGCCGGCCCACGACCAGCGCCCCCGTACGCTCGCGCAGCTCGCGCAGGTGTTCAGCGCTCGCCGCCGAGGTACGCATCGTCATCTCGGGGTTCGCCGTCGCCGTCTCGACGTCGCCGTTGCCGTACCACTGGAAGAGGTACTCGAACCCGCCGTGCGACGCGTCGGCGATGTACCCGTCCAGCGACATGGTCGCCCCGGTCGTGACCTTCGTCATCGTTCCGCTCCTCGGTCTCCGTCGGCCCGCCGGTTCCCCCGGCCGGCCCTTCACCCGAGGGTCGAAGCTGGCGACGAGGATCTCGACAACCCTCCCGAGATTTTTTCCGCCAATTCCGTGGCTCCGTTCCCGCGCTGGTCAGCGGCGTGTGTACGGCTCGGCGGCGGCCCGACCGTGCTGCTCGCCGGGGGCCGGACCGTGCTGCTCGCCGGCGCCGCGGCTGCGGCGCGAGACGGCGTACGCGACGGCGCGGGTCCGCTGGATCAGGCCGGCCGGGAGCAGACCGGTGGGGTGGTTCCCGATCGGGTCGAACGCCAGTGCCGCGTCGGCGGTGGCGGGCAGGGGTTCGCGGAGCGTGGCCTGCCCGAACGGCACCCACCGGCCGGTGGCGCTCGCCGCCGAGAGTACGAACACCACGGCGCCGTCGCGGACCCGCGCGGCGACGGCGTCGAGGCGGGCCCCCAACGGCCGCGCCTCGGCGGAGAGGTAACACCGGCGACCGGCGCGGCGGTACGACAGGATGCTGCTGTACGGGCCGGCGAAGTCCCGGCGTGGCAGGGGCAGGTGTCGCAGCACCGGCGGCCGTCCCGCCGAGGAGACCAGCAGGTCCACCGGTCGGGTCGCGGTGTGGATGCGGATGGCGAGGCCGAGCACGTCCGGCCAGCCCTCCGGTGTGGGTACGCCCCGGGAGAGGCGGATCGTGGCCGGGAACCGTCCCGGCCCGGTCGCGACGTGCCCGGCCAACCCGCCCCAGAGTTCGACGTGGCCCTCGAAGGAGCGCCCGCGCGGATGCAACAGGCGCCCGCCGCGCCACCGGGACACGGCCCGCCCCAGGCTCTGGCCGAACGAGGTCGCGGACCGGGTCCCCACGCGCGTGCCCCTTCCGGTGTCGACGCCACGCCTGCCACGGGACCACGGGAGTTGTCTCTCCCGGATCCCTCGGGAACCTCCTTCCCGGGATTCCCGGCGACGAACGTCCCCTCGGCATTCCCGGCGACGAACGTCCCCTCGCTCCCCGGCTGCGAACGTCCCCTCGGTCCCCGGGAACAAACGTCCCCTCGGCATTCCGGGCTACGGACCTCGCCTCGGCGCCGGGAGCGGACGCCCGCCCGCTCAGCGGGTCAGGCCCGGCCGCTCGGCGTGGCGGAGCCGGTCGCCCACGTCGGCCGGTACCGCTCCGGCGGTACGGCCGGCCGGCCGGCGGAGCCCGTCGAGCAGTTCGGCGGCGACCAGCCGGGTCAGCGACGGCACCAGGTCCGTGGACCGGCGCAGCAGCCACCGGCTCCCCTGGGTGGCCATCCACCGGACCCGCTGCCCCACCGTCGGCTCCGGGTTGGTCGCGGCCAGCCCCGGCAGCCGGGGCACCGGATGGCCGGCGTCGCGCAGGGCCAGCGCGAACCGGTACGCGAGCAGCCGGTGCCCGCGTTCGCTCGGGTGCAGCCGGTCGACGCTCCAGTTGGTCCGCGCGTACACGGTGGCGTCGTCCCCCGGCGGGCCGGCCAGGTCGACGTGGAGAGTGCCGTGACCGGCGGCGATCTCGTCGAGTACCGCGTTCAGCGCCGCCATCCGCCGCCCCAGCGGGCGGGCGAGCGCCCCCGGCAGCCCGAACATCCGGCCCGGGTCCGGCAGCCGCGCGGTCAGTACCGTGGCGCCGTTCGCCGTCAAGGCCCCGACGACCCCGGTGAGGGTGCGCCCGAGCGCGCCGGCGTCGAAGTCCCCCCGCAGGGTGTCGTTCATGCCCACCAGCACCGACGCCAGCTCGGGGCGGAGCGTGAGCGCGACCGGCAGTTGCCGCTCGGCCACGTCGGCGATGCGCGCGCCGCTGACGGCGAGGTTGTGCAGCTCGACGCGGCGCCCGGCGCCGGGTCGCCCGTCCGGCCGGACACCACCGCCCGGGCCAGCGTTGTCGTCCGGGCCCCCGTGTTCGTACGGGCGGGTCGCGCGGTCGTGGTCGAGCGCCTCCGCGAGGAGTACGGCCCAGCCGCGCCAGCCACCGCCGGGCATCGGATCACCGAACCCGCTGGTGACGGAGTCGCCGAGGGCGGCAAACCGAATCATCGCCCGCCGCCGCGAATGATCGTCCTCGACACGCTGCCACCGTGCCGCCTCCGGAAATGCACAAGGTCACGTCGTCGTGACCGGGCGGCGAAGAGCGGGCGACAACGTGGCGGCACCGCCCGCCTCCACCGCCATCATCGCCCCGGCCCCGGGGGCCGGGGGCCGGGCGCCGGGCGCCGGGCCCCCGGACCTCGGCCGCCAAGCGCCAGGCGTCACGCGCCAGGCGCCGGCCGCCAGCCGTCACGCGTCACGCGTCACGCGCCACGGGCCACGCATCAGGCGCCAGACGTGAGGCGCCACGCGTCAGGCGTCAGGCACGGTCGCCCAGAAGGCACAGCGGTGCTCGGCGCCGAAGTCGACCCGGCCGCTGCCGCCGGCCGCCAGCGTGCGGACGTACGGCACGGTGGCGTCCGCGCGGACCCGGGGCCAGCTCGTCGCGCCGGTCGCGGCGAACCGGGACCACTCGCGGACCATCTCGCCGGCCAGTTCCGGCTGCGCGGTACCGCGCAGCCAGACGATGCCGTCGAAGAGGTAGGGCAGTTCGTAGCCGTGGCTGGCGCCCCACGGGTACGCGTCGTCGAGCGCCGGACCGTGCCGCTCGGCGAACTCGTAGCCGTAGACCGGGGTGTGCCGGGCGAGGAGCCGGTCGCCCGCGAGGGTCGGGCAGGCCCACATCCGGTCGGTGGCCACGGCCGCCCAGGCCAGGCCGGGCCGGTCGGCGTAGGCGGCGACCGGGTACGCGGCGGCGACCCGCCCGGCCTGGTCTCCGAAGGCCGCGTCGAGGGCGGCGGCGTACTGCTCGGCGGTGTAGGGCAGCCACTCGTCGACGGCGCCGAGGAAGCCGCGGAACTCGTCGAGGTTGCTGCCCGACAGCACCGGTACCCGCCGGAACGCCCCGGCGCGCAGCGCGTCGGCCGGGTTCGCCGGCAGCACGGGATTTCCGTACGCGGGCAGCGCGAACGCCGCCTGCCCGACGCCGGTGGTGGCGGCGATCAGCTCGTCGCGGCCGACGGCCCGCAGGCAGGCCAGGGTCTCCGGGTCGTCCTCGGCGCAGCCCAGCTCGCCGGCGAGCCGGTGCCCGGCGGTCTCCAGCGCGGCCCGGTCCGTCCACTGCGAACCGGCCGGCAGCCCGAAGAAGAGCCCGGCCGGCCAGTCGAGCAGGCAGCTGCCCGACTGGATGATGGCCTTGTCGAAGAGCCCGGCCGCCGCCGGAGAGGTCAGCTGGGCGCAGACGCTGAGCCCGCCCGCGGACTGGCCGGCGAGCGTGACGTTGTGCGGGTCGCCCCCGAAGGCCGCGGCGTTGCGGCGCACCCAGCGCAGCGCGGCCTGCTGGTCCTGTAGCCCGAAGGTGCCGGAGCCGGCCAGCCCCGGCAGTCCGAAGTAGCCGAAGACGCCGAGGCGGTAGTTGACGGTGACGACGACCGTGTCACCGGCCGCCGCGAGCCGACGCGCGTCGTAGGCGCTGCCGGTGCCGGTCTGGAAGCTGCCGCCGTGCAGCCAGACGATCACGGGACGGTCGCGGCCCGGCGCGGTGGGGGTGGTCACGTTCAGGTAGAGGCAGTCCTCGCGCGGGTCGACCACGGTCGGGTCCGCGCTGGGCTGTTGCGCGCAGGGCCGGCCCGGGGCCGTCGCGTCGCGTACCCCCGACCAGGGCGCGGGATCCTGCGGCGCGCGCCAGCGCAGCGCGCCGACGGGCGGCGCCGCGTACGGGATGCCCTGGAACGTACGGCGGTCGCCGTCGACCGTGCCGCGCAGCGTTCCGAGGTCGGTACGGACGACGGACCGGTCGGGGGTGGCGGGCGGTTCGTGGGCCGCCGGTCCGGTTACCGGTACGCCCATCAGCAGCGTGGCGGCGAGCGACAAGAGTCTCATGAGCACCCTCCCGTTTTATGGTGCAGCTGCATCATAAAACATCTGGAAGGCTCTCTGAGATGCCGAAGCGCGTCGACCACGAGCAGCGACGACGCCAGATCGCGGCGGCGGTCTGGCGGATCGCCGCGACCCGGGGACTGCCCGCGGCGACCCTGCGCGAGGTCGCCGCCGAGGCCGGGGTGTCGATGCGGCTGGTGCAGTACTACTTCACGACCAAGGAGCAGTTGCTGGTCTACGCCTTCGAGCAGGGCGCGCGGTCGGCCGGCGAGCGCATGCGGGCCAGCTTCGCCGCCCTCGGGCGCCCGCCCGAGCCGGTCGACGTGGTACGGATCTGCCTGCTCGAACTGCTCCCGACCGACGAGGAGAGCCTGATGCTCGCCCGGGTGCACGCGGCCTACTACGCGGCGGCCCTCACCGACGCGGCGCTGGCGAACGCGGACGCCGAGGACCCGCAGCAGCAGTTGGAGAACGTGCTCGCCACCCAACTACGCGCCGGTCAGGCGGCCGGCGACGTGCCCGCCGGCATCGACCCCGCGCTGGAGGCCCGCGGGCTGGCCGCGCTCGCCGCCGGGCTCTCCTCGATCATGCTGGTCGGCGGTCGCACCGCCGAGGACGCGATCGCGCTGGTCCGGTACCACGTGGACCGCCTCTTCCCCGGTGCCGCCGCCGACTCCTGGGCCGGCTCCGGCCCGGACGCGGACCGCTGACGGCCGCGCCGCCGGCGGGTGACGGGCGCCGCGCGCCCCGGTCCGCCGGGCAGCGTCAGCCCGCGCGCGCCGCCCGCCGGGCCGGCGCCGTCTTGCGCGGGGTGGCGGCCTGCTTCGCCGGCGTACGGTTGGCCTGCTTCGTGGCGGTGGCCTTCTTCCCCGGTACCCGCTTGGACGGCGCGGTCCGCTTCGCGGGGGCGGCCTTCTTCGCGGCCTTCGCCGCGGTGCCCGGGCTCTTCCGCGGACTCTTCGCCGCGGTCGCGCCGGTGGCGCGCTTCGTGGCGGTGGCGACCTTCTTCGCCGCCGCCGTCGCCCGTCCGGGGGCCTTCTTCGCGCCGGTGGCCTTGCGGGCGGCCTTGGGCCGGGTGGCCGTACCCCTGGTGCCCCCGCGCCCGTCCGGGGCCCGTCTCGGCTCGGTCTTGGTCGACCGGGCGGGGGTCCCTCGTCGGTCGTTGGCCATCGCGCTCCTCCTCGTCCGGCGGCGAACGTGACTCCCCTCGACCTCGGTTCCTAAACACCCGCCCAGAACGAAAAGACGCCGGCCCGGGACCGATGCGGTCCCGGGCCGGCGTGCGGGGACGCCCGCCACCATGGCCGTGCCGACCGGACCGGGGCAGGCGTAGTCGATGGTCGCGCCGCTGCGGACCGGGTCGCCCGGGGGCGTGACGGAGCCGGCGCGAGGGCGGTCGCGGCGGCGCCGCGCGGCCGATGTCCGGGTGCGGACAAGGAGGACGCCCCAGGTGACGGGGTACGAGGTGCGCCGGAGACGCGACCGGCAGGGAACTCTGCCGAGCGTTCGCAAACCCACAGGCATACCCCAGTGAGCAGCAGGGGGTGCGGACGTGAACAATCAGTTGATCAACCGCGTGCGGAGGCCGGCGAGCGGGGACGTACCCGGACGCAACGGCCACCGCCTCGGCGCGCCGGGCCTCCACTGAGAACCTGCGATCATGTTGCGCATGACAAGCGGGTTCGGTCGGATCCTCATCTCGTACGCCCCCGACAGCGCCGCGCACGTGGACGCCGTCCGGGACCTCTGGGTCGTGCTGCGCGCCGCGGGGCTGGACGCGAACCTGCTCCCGGCGTCCGCCGAGCCGGCCGGCAGCGGACCGGCCGGCAGCGGACCGGCCGGCCCGGCGCCGGACTCCGTCGACCCGGACTCGGCCGACCCGGACATTGCCGAGGCCGACCTGGACACTGCCGAGCTGGACTCCGCCGACGTCGTGCTGCTCGTCGGCTCGCCGCTCTACCGCGACGTGGCGGCCGGCGCGGGTCCCGGGCGCTGGCGGACGATCCACGCGATCGGGGACCGGGTGGCCGGGGACGAGAAGTTCGCCGCCGCCGTACTGCCGGTCGTGCTGCCCGGAACGTCCGTGGACGACCTGCCGGCCTTCCTCGCCGCGCACCCCGGCCCGCGGCACCGCCTGCGCGGGCTCGGCGGGCGGGGCGTCGCCGCGCTGGTCGAGGAGCTGCACGGCCGCTGCGGCTCGATGGGCCCCGCGCCCCGGCACGAGCTGCGCCTCGACGTCAGCGTGGTGCAGAGCCGGGTGCGCGCCACCGCCACGCTCGCCGGGACCGTGCTGTGCCGGCGCGACGAACCGCTGCCCTTCGGCCGGGACGAGGTCTGGTCGCTGCTGGACCTGCCCGACGCCGAAGCCCGGCTGGCGCGGCTGGGGCAGCGGCTGTCGGCGGCCCTCTTCGACACCGACTCCCTCGACCAGCTCACCACGCTCGTCACGGCCGCCGTGGACGGTACGGTGATCGATGTCGTGGTCGACGCGGACGGGCCGGCCCACGAGTTGCCGTTCGAGCTGATCCGCCTCACCGACCAGCGCGTGCTCGCCACCGTCGACGGGGTCCGCTTCACCCGGACCGTCGCGGGCGTACCGGCGCTGGCCCACCCGCCGAGGCCCGGACCGCTGAAGATCCTGGTCGCCGTGGGCGCGCCCGAACGCACCGACAACCCGCCACTGGACGTCGAGGCCGAGCTGCAGGCGATCGTCGACGTGGTCGGTGGCCTCGGCCGGGCCGAGATCACCATCCTGGAGGTGGCCGGCCCGCAGGAGATCGCCGAGGCGCTGCGCCGCGACGCGTACCACGTGCTGCACCTGTCGGCGCACGGCTCCCCGTACGGGGTCGAGCTGGCCGACCGGGACGGCAACGCGGTCGACGTGCAGGCCGCCGACCTGGTACGCGTGCTGCGGCGGGGTGGCCGGCCACTGCCGCTGATCGTGCTCTCCAGCTGCGGCGGCGCCGCCGACGCCGACACGGGGCTCGCGACGACCCTGCTGCGGCACGGCGCCGACCGGGTCATCGCGATGCAGACCACGGTGAGCGACCCGTACGCCACCGGCCTGCTCTCCCGCGTCTACCGCCGGCTGGCCGAGGAGAATCCCCCGGTCGCCGCGGCACTCGCCACCGCCCGGGCGGAGCTGTTCGAGGAAGCGGTACGCGCCGGCACGCCGAGCCGGCCCGAGTACGCCGTGCCGACCCTCTTCGCCGCCTCGGACGGACCGCTCTGGGACGCGGCGGCGCCACCCGTACCGCTGAGCAACCCCACCGAGTTGCCCACCGGCGCCGGGGTGCGCGAGCTGCTGCTCGGCGAGCTGATCGGGCGGCGCGCGCAGCTGCGGGTCGTGTCGCAGACCCTGCGCGACGAGACCCCGGCGACCGGCGAGTCAGCGCTGGTCAACGGGGTGGTGCTGACCGGCGTCGCCGGGATCGGCAAGACGGCGCTGGCCGGCCGGGCGGTCAACCGGCTCCGCGACGACGTCGACGACCCGTGGTCGATCGTCGTACACACCGGCGTCTGGAACCCGCCCCGGCTCGTCGAAGACGTGGCCGCCACCGAGGCCGGCGCGGAGGTCCGGGACCACAGCGACCAGGCCGCTGCGCTCGCCGCGATCACCAACGCGCTGCGGACCCGCCGCCTGCTGATCGTCTTCGACGACTTCGAGCAGAACCTTACGGTCGGCGGCGCCGACTTCCACGACCCGGGCTTCGCGGAGATCTTCGAGGAGCTGTGCCGGGCGGCGGAGCGCGGAAAGATCCTGGTGACCAGCCGCCACCTGCCGCCGGGCGAGCTGCCGCTGCTGCACGTCGGGGTCCCGCCGCTGAGCGACGCCGAGGTACGTCGGCTGCTGCTGCGCCTGCCGGCGGTGCGGGCGCTCTCCCCCGACGACCGGGAGACGGTGGTACGGGCCGTCGGCGGGCACCCCCGGCTGCTGGAGTTCGTCGACGCCCTGCTGCACGGCGACGCCGGGCGGGCGCGGCTGCCCGAGGTGACCGAGCGGCTGCGCCGCCTCACCGGGCCGGCCGGCACCCCGGACGCCGCCCCGGCGCGCCAAGCGCCGACGGCGGCGAAAGCGCCGGCGCCCGAAGCGGGGACGGTGGCGGCGCCCGGCACCGACGGGCGCGAGGCGGACGCGCCCGACCCGGCCGGGGCGACCCGGCGGGCGATCGCGCTGGCCGCCCGCGACATGCTGCTCGCTGAGCTGCTGGACCTGCTGACCCCGGCCGAGCGCGAGACGCTGCACCAGGCGGCCGTGTCGCGGGTACCCGTTACCGCCGACGACCTCGCGTTCGCCCTGCTCGAACGGGAGCCGACCGGCGAGGACCGGGAGGCCGTCGCCGCACACCTGCGCCGGCTGTCCGGCCTCACCCTCGTCACCTCGAATCCGGCGGGAGCCCCCGGATCCCGAAATGCGGGCGAGGACGGGGTGCTCGTGGAGCCGTGGCTGCGCGACGCCCTCGCGGAGCCGCACGGCGAACGGCGCCTCGACCGGCACCGCCGCGCCGCGGCGATGTGTGACCGGATCGTCGAGAGCGACCGAGGCGACTTCGCGACCCTCACCGAGGCCGTGCACCACCTGCGGGTCACCGGCCGCTTCGACGAGCTGGCCGCGTTCGCCGGGCGGGTGCTGCCCCGGCTCGCCGAGGAGCTGGCCGTGGCCGCCTTCCTCGGCGAGGTCACCCCGGACTTCCCCGCCGACCACCCCGCGTACCTGGGTCTGCTCGCCCGGGAGCGGGACGCGCTGGAGGCCACCGGCGGTACCGCCGCCGCGGCGGTCAAGGGCGAGGAGGTGGTCGCCCTGGTCGCCGCCCGGGCCGAGGCCGTACCGGAGGAGATCGAGGCACAGCTCGCGCTCAGCGCGGCGCTGGACACCCAGGCCCGGCTGATGCACCGCCTGGGTCGACTGGACCCCGCGGACGACCTCTACGCGTGGGCGCTCACCATCGACCTGCGGCTGCACGACGCCGACCCCGGCGACGCGCGGCTGCGGCGCAACGTCGGGCTGAGCTACCAGAAGATCGCACAGTTGGCGCTGGACCGCGACGAGCCCGAGCGGGCCCGCGAGGCGGCGCGGCGGTCGCTGCGGATCCGCGAGGAACTGGCGGCCACCGACCCCGACGACCCGGCCGCGCAGTGCGACCTCGCGGCCGGTCTCGCCACGCTGGCCGCCGTCTGCCGGGCCGCCGACGACGACGGGACGGCCCGCGAACTGCTCGACCGGGCGCTGCTCGTCTGGCGTCGCGTCGTACCGGACGACGCCACGGACGCGAACCTGCTGTCCGGCCTCCTCGACTGCGTGAACGCCCTGGCCGACGTCATCGGCCTCGACGGCGACGAGGCCGAACAGGCCGGACGGCTCATCCTGGAGGCGGGCTCGCTCGCCGAGCGGCTGACGGCCGCCGACAGCAGCGACATCGCCGCCCAGCGCAAGCTGCTCGCCGCGTACTGGCGGCTCGCCGACATGGACCTCGCGGGCGGCGACCCGGCCTGCGCCGGGCAGCACGTCGAGGCCGGGCTGTCGCTGGCCCAGCGCCTGGCCGACACCGACCCGGACAGCGTCGACGGGCTGCGCGACCTGAGCACCGCGTTCCGCCGCGTGGCCGAGCACGCGCTCGCGAACGGGCAGCCCGAGGAGGTACGCGGCAACCTCGAACGGTCGCTGGAGATCACCGAGGGCCTGGTCCACCGCTTCCCCCGCGACGGCGGTCTCCGCCGCGACCTGGCCGAGTCCTGCCAGCGCCTCGGCGACTGGGTACGCGACGGCGGGGACCACGAGTCGGCGGACGCGCTCTACCGGCAGGCGCTGGCGAGCTGGCGCCGGCGGGCCACGCTCGATCCGGCGGACCTCGGGGCCCGGCTGGCCCAGGCCGACCTGCACGACCGCCTGGCCGAGCTCGAACTTGCCGCCGGCGACCGGTCCGGGGCGCGCCGGCGGTGGCGCCGGGCCCTCGCGATCGCCGAGGAGGTGTGCGCCGAGGCCCCCACCGAGGAGCACGAGGATCGGGTGACCCGCTACCGGACGAGGCTCGGCTAGCGCCGGGCACCCACGTCACGCCGGGCCGGTCCGCTCCACAGCACCGCCGTCACGACCGGTCCGAACAAGCGCGCCACGTCGGCGGCGAAGCGCGCCGGTGCCAGGCCGAGCCGGCGGAGCGCACCGGCGTGACCGGCCGCGACCACCAGCGTCGCGCCGAGCATCAGCACCCACCAGCCGCCCGTCACGGCGGCGCGGGCCGGCCACGGCAACCGGCCGAGTCCGCGCCGCAGGCGCGCGACGTGGAACGGCACATGCCGCTCCTCGTCCGCGAGGATCCGCCCGGCCACCTCGCGCAGCAGGGGCTGCGGCGCGCCGTCGCGCAGGGCGCGGTAGTACCGCAACGCGACCACCTCGGCCAGCATCAGCGTCATCAGCTCCAGCCGCAGGCCCAACGCCCGACGCACGAGGACGAACACCGTGTCGGTCCAGTGCCCCGCGATGGTGGGCGCTCCGGCCTCGGCCAGCACGCGTTCCAGCAACCGGGCGTGGCGCTGCTCCTCGGCCACGAACATCCGCACCGCCGCCAGGTAGTGCGCGTCGCCCGCCCGGGCGCTCTTGGCGATGAGACTGGCGCCGTCGCCGTCCTCACCCGTCTGGAACCGCTGCAGGCTCGCGACCAACGCCTCCGGTAGCGGTCCGCCGGTGCCCCAGGCCGGTTCCGGCGTACGGCTCCGCTCGGCCGCCGCATCCTCGAACCGCCGTACCCAGTACGCGAAGTCCATGCTCGTCCTCCCGTCGCCCGGCTCCAGCCTGACCGGCGTCTTCGCGGCGGGGAACCGCCTTCACCAGACCTCCACGGCATCCACGCAGGGCCCGACGGTTAGCCTGTACGCGTGCGGGATGCGGGCCTCCGGGGCGACCTCGATGGCTGACGCCGACGACGTCCGTCGACTGGCGCTGGCGCTCCCGCACGTGGTCGAGATCGACAGCGAGGGCTTCGACTTCCGGGTCGCCGACAAGGGCTTCGTCTGGTCGTACCCCGAGCGCGCACCGGGCAGGCCGCGCGTCATCCGTACCGACATCGCGGTGCTCTACGTCGGCGACGAGGCGGAGAAGCAGGCGCTGCTCCTCGGCGAGCCCGAGCTGTTCTTCACCACCCCCGCGTACGACGGGGCGCCGCTGGTCATGTTGCGGCTGGAGCGGGTGGACGTCGACCGCCTCACCGAACTCGTCACCGACGCGTGGCGCATGCGGGCCCCGGACTCTCTCGTCGGCGACCTCGACCCCGACGAGGACAGCGCCGAGCCGAGCGCTATTGCCTGATCCTCTCGACATGGGGAGCATCAGTCATTCCGGTCGGCCGGGGTGGACGCCGCCTGTCGTACGGCGCCGCGAGAATCGACCCTCGTGTTCCGCCGCCTGGACCAGGGAGACCTGCTGCTCACGTCGGGACCGGACGCCGAGGTGTTCCGGGTCTCCCTGCGACCCTTCGCGTTCGTCTCCACGATCCGCTGGTGCGATCACCGGCGGGAACTGTTCGCGACGGCCGTTCCGGCGGGCCGCCGGGTGCCCGACGTTTCGACCAACGACCGGGGCGAGCTGAGCCTGTTCCGGTGCGACCCCCGCGACGGCGGCTGGCAGCGGGTCTACCAGGGGTACGCGCACGATCCGGTCTGCCTGCCCGACGGCGGCTACGTGGCCCATCGCGGCGCCGGCCTGACCCTGCTCGACGTGCGGGGCGCGGTCGTACGCGAGCTGAAGGTCGGACGGTTCGGCTGGGGGCCGCCCGCGCTGTCGGTCAGCCCCGGCGGCGATACGGTGGCCTGGCTGCGGTGGCGGGGCGACGACGGCAGGCTCCGGGTCGAGGGCGTGGAGCCGGGGCGTTCGGCCGAGTTCCGTACGACCGCCGGCCGGTACGCCTGGCTCGACCCGCAGACCCTGGTCTACGTACACGGTGCCCGCCCCCGTCTGCTCGACGTCGCGTCCGGCGCGACCCGCCGCTTCGGCCGGGGGTTGCACGACCACGCGCGCCGGGGCGTGACCGGCGGTACGGACGAGTTGCGGGCGCTGGCCGAACTGCCGGCCCGGCAGCTGTGGGAAAGCTACGACGACCTTCAGGTGGTCGGCGACGACGTGTGGTTCTCCGCCGCCCTCGTGCAACAGCGCGGTCCGCTGCGAGTCGACGGGATCTTCCGGACCGATCGCGGCGGCAACCACCTGACCCTGGTCGCGGCCATGCCGCCCGGCGACCGCGTCGAGGGTTTCTTCGCCCTGCCCGACCGGAGCGCGCTGATCCTCGTGGCGACCCACGACGGCACCGCCGTCGTCGGCCGTCGCGAGGCTGCCGTCGGACCGGCCGCCGGTTTCCTGGCCTCGGGATGGTCGCCGCTGTTGGAGAGCAGTCAGCCGGAGTTCGGCTTCCACCGGCTCCCGGCCTCGGCGCCGCAACCGTGACGGCGCCGCGGGCACCCGCCGGACCGACCGCCATCGCGCCGATGCCCGGCCGGCCAGCCACGGAACGCGGGGAGGCCGGTCGCCCACAAACGTCCGGCGGGGGGGGGGGGCGGCGCGGGGGGGGCGGGCGGCGCGCGGGGGGGGGGGGCGGGGGTGGGGGCGCGCGCCTCAGGGGGAGGGTGGGAG
>NZ_JBFAPK010000040.1:0-81374 GCF_040676675.1 Micromonospora sp. NPDC049559
CCGACCGGTGCGGCGCGGAGCGGCCAGCCTGGTCGTGCAGGTCGGCGCCGACCGGCCGGCCGAACTCCTCGCCGCGGCGTACGCCCAACGCCGCCCCGGCGGCCGGTTCGACGTGCTCGCCGCTCTCCCGGCTCAGTCGACCAGGGTCACCCGACCGTCGTCGAGGTCGTAGCGGGCACCGACGACCTTGAGGGTCCCGGTCTGCACCTTCTCGGCCACGATCTCGCTGGTCGCGAGGAGCTGCTGGACCTGGGCGTGGACGTTGGCCCGCACGCCCGCCTCCACCACGTCGGTCTCGGTGCCGATCAGCGGCTCGATGATCGGCCGCAGCGCCTCGACGATCGCCCCGATGTGGCCAGGCGCGCTCTCGCCGCCCTGCAGCGCGTTGACGGTGGCCGAGACGGCGCCGCACCGCTCGTGTCCGAGGACGACCAGCACCAGCGGGTGGAACTCCTCGATCGCGAACTCGATGCTGCCGAGGAGCAGGTCGTCGACGATGTTGCCGGCGACCCGGTTGTCGAAGAGGTCGCCGAGGCCCTGGTCGAAGAGGAGTTCGGGCGGTACGCGGGAGTCGGCGCAGCCGAGTGTGATCGCGAACGGGTGCTGGCCGCTGGCGAGTTCCCGCAGGTGACGCGGCGACTGGTGGGGGTGGCGGGCCCGGCCGGCGACGAAGCGCCGGTTGCCGTCGAGCAGGCGCCGCAGCGCCGCGTCCGGGTTGGCCGGCGGCGCTTCCGTCGCCGGGGCGGCAGCGGCGGCGGGGCCGGCCGTGGCGAGGCCGGCCGCTCCGGCCGCGGTCAGGCCGCCGGCCGCGAGCAGCGATCGGCGGGAGAGCAGGTGCGACAAGAGAGGTTCCCTTCGTACGCGGTACGGGCAGGGGTGAGGAGTCCGCCGCGGGGGAGTGACTCCCGCGCGGCGAAGATCTGCCGATACTGCGTCGTGGGAACGGAGCGCAAAAGAGCGGACGGAGCCGGCGAAACGCATCGAGTGTGCTGACCTGGGCAGGCCCGATCAGTCGTGTTCCAGACAGTGATCTGGACAACTTGAGTGACCGACCGGAACCTGTTCGCCCGGTCCCCGCCTCCGGACCTGGCCGGTCCCCGCCGACGGACCTGCCGGAGCCGGCCGCTGGGCTCGGCGAGGCCCCCGACGTCAGCAGCCGGCGGCGCGTACCGCGTCGGCGGCCTTGCGGGCCGCGATCAGCACCGGATCCCAGACCGGTGAGTACGGCGGCGCGTAGCCGAGGTCGAGCCCGGCCATCTCCTCCACCGTCATCTCGTTCCACAGCGCCACGGCCAGTGCGTCGATCCGCTTCGCGGCGTGTGACCGGCCGACGATCTGCGCCCCGAGCAGCAGCCCGGTACGCCGCTCGGCGAGCAGCTTCACCGTCATCGGCGCCGCATCCGGCAGGTAGCCCGCCTGGTTGTGCGACTCGACGCGCGTCACGGCGTAGTCGTACCCGGCCTGCCGCGCCTCGCGCTCCAGCAGCCCGGTACGGCCGACCTCCAGCTCGCAGACCTTTGTCACCGCCGTGCCGAGCACCCCGGGAAAGGTGAGGTACCCGCCGCCGATGTTGATTCCCGCCACCCGGCCCTGCTTGTTCGCGTACGTGCCGAGCGGGATGTGCACCGGCTGCCCGGTGAGCCGGTGCCGGGTCTCCACGCAGTCGCCGGCCGCCCAGACCCCGTCGAGGCCCTGGACCCGCATCCGCGGGTCGACCAGGACCCCGCCCGTCGACCCGAGCGGGAGGCCCGCGGTCCGCGCCAACGCGTTGTTCGGGCGTACGCCCAGGCCCAGCACCACCACGTCGGCGGGGATCTCGCTGGCGTCGGTCCGGACCGCGCGGACCCGACCGTCCGAGGCGACCAACCCGTGTATCTCCCGCCCGCTGCGCACGTCGATGCCGAGTTCGCAGAGCGCCGCCCGGACCAGGGCGCCCATGTCCGGGTCCACGGTCGACATGGGCTCGTCGCGCCGCTCCACCAGGGTGACGTCCAGCCCGCGCCGGACCAGCGCCTCGGCCATCTCCACCCCGATGTAGCCGCCGCCGGCCACCACCGCCCGACGTGGGGTCGGCTCGGCGTCCAGCCAGGCCAGCAGCGCCGCGCCGTCGTCGAGGGTCTGTACCCCGAAGATTCCCTCCGGCCCGCCCCGCGCCCAGTCGGGCACCCGGGGCACCGCGCCGGTGGCGTACACCAGGGTGTCGAACGGCTCGCGGTGCTCCCCGCCGCCACGCAGGTCCCGGGCCACCACCTCGCGCCGGTTCAGGTCGATCGCGGTGACCTCGTGGTGCGTGCGTACGTCGATGGCGAACTCGTCCCGGAACGTCGCCGGGTCCCGGGCGATCAGGTCGTCCGCGTTCTGGACGAGCCCGCCCACCCAGTAGGGGATGCCGCAGGCCGAGTACGACGTGTAGTTGCCCCGTTCGAACGCGACGATCCGCAGGTCGTCGGGCCCGCGCAGCCGGCGCGCCTGGGAGGCCGTCGCCATGCCGCCCGCGCTGCCACCGATCACCACCACCCGTTCGGTCATGGCTCCGCCCCGTCGCGCCGGCCCCGGCCGCCCGATCGCGCCGCCCGGTCCGGTCGAGCCTTCTCCGGGCGCGGCGCGGCGCCGCCGGGCTCAGCCACGCGTCTGCCGCGCCAGGTCGTCGACGACGGCCAGGAGATCACCGGTACGGGCGTAGACCGCGCGCTGCCGGGCGGCACCGGTACCGTGCGACCGCAGCCGGTCCAGCAGCGTCGTCACGAGGGCGAGGTCGCCGTGCCGTTCGAGTTCGGGGCGGACCTTGTCGACCAGCCGGTGCAGCAGCGACCACGCGGGTCGGGTACCGCCGAAGTCGAGATCGACGGCGGCGCCGGCCAGCCCGTCGTGCGCGGCCCGCCAGTGCGCCCCGACGAGCAGGTGGTGGTCGATCCGGGGGGCGGGGCGGCCGGCCTCGATGTCGTTCAGGGCCGTACCGACCAGCGCCCGGACCAGGGCCGCGATCAGGATCGTGCCGTCCAGGCTCGGGCAGACGTCGCCGACGCGGATCTCCACGGTCGGGTACGTCGCGGAGAGCCGGGCGTACCAGTAGAGCATCCCCTCGTCGAGCAGCATCCCGGTGTCGACAAGCTCGTCCAGCAGGCGCTCGTAGTGCGCGTACGACTCCAGCCAGGGCGTCGGCGAGACCGAGGGCCAGTGCGACCAGAGCACCGAGCGCCAGCTGGCGTACCCGGTGTCGGCGCCGGCGTGGAACGGCGAGTTGGCGGTGGCCGCCTGCAGGATCGGCAGCCACGGGCGCAGGTGGTTGAGCACCTGCACGGCCACCTCGCGGTCCGCGACGCCGACGTGCACGTGCATGCCGTTGCAGCCCGGGCCGGGCGAGAGCAGGCGGAACCGTTCGATCATCCGGTGGTAGCGGGGCTTGCCGACGATTGGCGGTACGGGTCCCTCCACCGGGCCCGTACCGACGGCGAGCAGCCGCGCGCCGGCCTCCTCGGCCGCCTTCGACAGGCCGGTGCGCAGCAGCCCCAGCGAGTGCCGCAGCGCGGAGAGTTCCAGGCCGGGCGGGCTGCCGATCTCGATCTGGCTGGTCTGGAACTCGTGCTGCACCTGCCCGCGCAGCTCGGGCGCCACCTTGTCGAGGACCCGCTCCACCGCCGGTACGGCCATCCCGGTGGCCGGGTCGACGAGCAGGAACTCCTCCTCGACGCCGACTGTGAGCAGCTCCGGTCCGGAGACCGGTTCCGGCTCGGGCTCGACGACGCGGGTCGCGGCCGGTGCGCCGAGGACGGGGTACGGGTTTTCTCCGGCGGGGCGCCCGTCGCCCGCCCGCACGGCGGACGGGTCGAGGTCGGGCAGCGCGGAGCGGCCGGCGATGCGCTCGCGCAGCACGCCGGCGGTCGCCCGGCCCACCCATGAGGCCACGTCTCCGGCCATCATCACCACCGCCTTCATCACGATATGTCCGGACCAGCTGGTCGGCGGTCCCGACGATTCAATTACCCAGGGTGGCCGGTCCGGGAAACGCGTCCGGGCCGCGACCGGACGCGCCGCCGGTGCGATGCGGGCGGGCGTCGGGGTGGCGGCGCCCGTCGTAGCGCGGTTCATGTCGCGCAAGGCGCTGCGGCACCGGGCGGCGACCGGCCGATGGCGGCAGGTCACCCGTGCCGTCTTCGTCACCCACAACGGCCCGGTCGACGTCGAGCAGACCCGTTGGATCGCGGTACTCGCCACCGGCGGCCGTGCGGTGCTTGGCGGGCTGACGGCCGCGCAGGCGTGGGGCCTCAACCGGTACGGCGACGGCCGCATTCACCTGCTGCTTCCCGCCGCGCTGCGGACCAGGTACGCCCCGCCCGGCGTGGTGGTCCACCGCACGACGCTGTTCGGCCCGGAGGACGTCCTCCCGGTGGGCCGGCCGCCCCGGACCATGCCGGCCCGGTCCCTCGTCGACGCCGCCGCCTGGGCCCGCAGCGACAACGAGGCCAGGGCCATCATCGCGGCCGGCTACCAGCAGCGGCTCGTCTGGGGCGACGAGATCGCACGGGTGTTGGCGGGGATGTCCCGGGTGCGTCGGCGGAGTCTGATCATCCGGACGGCCGCCGACTCCGCCGGAGGCTCGCACTCGCTGCCCGAGCTGGATTTCCTCGGCCTGGTCCGGCGGGCCGGGCTGCCCGAGCCGACCCGTCAGCGAATCCGGTACGACGGGTCGGGGCGGCGCCGGTACCTCGACGTGTACTTCGAGCGCTGGCGGCTGCACGTCGAGATCGACGGTGGGCAGCACCTCGACCCGCGTACCGCCTGGCAGGACATGCGCCGACAGAACGAGCTCTGGATCGCGGGCGATCGGGTGCTCCGCTTTCCGGCCTGGGCCGTACGCGAGCAGCCGGAACAGGTGCTCGCGCAGGTCGAGTCGGCGCTCCGAGCGGCCGGCTGGGACGGGGGTTGAGCGGCACCCGGCTCCGCGATCGGGATACCGGGCCTGCGATCTTGGTACGACCAGGGCCCCTCAGGGGCCGATTCGCACAAGATCGGTCAAGCCGCGGCTCTCCGGGGCGTGACAGGGGCGGTTAGTCTGTCGTCGTGCCAGGCATCGGGATGCTGCTGACGGGGCTCTGGGCGTACGCGGGTGCGCAGCTCGCCTCGATCTCCGTGCACCCCGCCGAGCTGCTCGCCGGGGCGGCGCTGGCCGCGGCGATGTTCGCCGTCGCCATCGCGGTACGCGTCGTCGTCCGCCCGGTCGGCACGGTCGATTCCGCCCGTCGGGCGGCGACCCTGCGGGACCGGGCCCGCCGACTGCGGGTACCGCGCCAGCTCGACCCCGACTCGGCCGGCCGACCCCGTCCGCGCGCACCGTCGGCGTTCCTCTCGGCCGCGTAGCGCCGCTGACCACCACCCGTCCGGTCGGATGCCGGAGGGGTCATCATGCCGCCGCCGCGCGGCCGATTCCGCCCCGGGCGTGTCCCGCTCCACGGAGTTCCGCTCCGAGGAGCGCCACGAGACACGCCCGGCGCCCCGGATCACCGGGGTCGTCGACCGCCCCCTTCCGGGCGGGTTTCCGGAATCGAGCCGAGAGGTCTTCCCATGCTTGCCTTCGCACCACTCGACGGCGCCGTGGGCGTCGCCGCCACCGTCGTCACCGCGCTCGCCGACGCCGTCGCCCCGCTGGCCGGGTCGGCGGCCACCGCCTGCGCCATCGTCCTGTTCACCATTGCCGTGCGGTTGCTGATCTCACCGCTGACCTGGGCGCAGATCCGGGGGCAGCGTCGCCAGGCCGCGCTCGCCCCGCGGATCGCCGACCTGCGGCGGCGGTACGCCCGCGAGCCGGAGAAGCTCCGGAACGAGCTGATGGCGCTCCACCGCGAGGCGGGCACCTCCCCGCTGGCGGGCTGCCTGCCGGGCCTGCTCCAGGCGCCGTTCTTCGTCGTCATGTACCACCTCTTCGCGACCTCGGCCGGCGCGGCCGTCGGCGGCGGGTTGCTCGCGGAGCGGCTCTTCGGGGTACCGCTGGGGCAGCATCTCGGCGACGGTCTCGGCGGGGCGGCCGGACCCGTCTTCGGCGTGCTCCTCGCGCTGCTCGCCGGTACCGCCTGGCTCTCGTCCCGCCGGATCCGCCGCTCGGCCGCCGCCAACGCCGCGAACGCTAACGCCGCTGCCACCGCCACCGCCGCTAACGCCGCCACCGCCAACGCCGCTAACGCCGCCACCGCCAACGCCGCGAAGGTCGGGGGCGCTGCCAGCGCGGCGGGAGCGGCGGCCGGCAGGAATGCGCGGAACGCGGCGGCCGGCACGAACCCGACCGGCGCGGCGCCGGAACTGCCCGGGGCCGGGTTGCTGGTCAAGATCATGCCGTTGCTCCCGTACACGACCCTGCTCGCGGCGGCGGTCGTACCGCTGGCGGCGGTGCTCTATCTGGTCACCACCACCGCCTGGACGGCGCTGGAGCAGGGGGTGCTGCGGCGGGAGAAGGCATCGACGGCTGTTGACATGTTGGGCGCCGCGTCGTAGAAATCGAGGGAAGAGAGAGCGCTCTCTCAATCGCCGGCGCAGCCCCGTGTCTCCCGCGCCGCGTCACCACGGCCCGCCGTCCCCGTCCCCGTCCGACTCCGACGCACCGTCCGGAGGCAAGCACCGTCCCCCGGGAAGCACCGTCGGGAGGCAAGCACTGCCCCCCGGGAAGCACCGTCGGGAGGCAAGCACCGTCCCCCGGGAAGCACGGTCGGAGGCGCCGTCAGCAGGAAGCACCCTCCCCAGGAAGCACCGTCCCCCAAGATCGTCCCCCGAAGAGAGGCCACCACCATGACAGTCCAGCCTCCGCTGCGGCCGGCGCGCGTCGCCGGTCCGGACCCCGGCACCGGCGCGGTCCGGCACCCGTACCCGCGCCGGTCCCCGTGGGCCGGCCGCCCCATCCGGCTCATGGCCGTACTCACCGTGATCACCACCGCCGTGGCGGCGGTCAGCGTCACCGCCCGCGCGGCGGTACCGCCGCCTCCGGCCGGCTGGAGCCTGGTGTGGAGCGACGACTTCACCGGCGCGGCCAACACGCTGCCGTCCGCCGCCAACTGGATCATCGACACCGGGACCAGCTACCCGGGCGGCCCGCCCAACTGGGGCACCGGCGAGATCCAGACCTACACCAACAGCACCACCAACGTCAGTCACGACGGCGCCGGCAACCTGCGGATCACCCCGGTCCGCGGCTCCTCCGGCCAGTGGACCTCCGCCCGCATCGAGACGGTACGGACGAACTTCAAGCCGCCCTCCGGTGGCGTGCTCGCCATCGAGGGTCGCATCCAGATGCCGAACGTCACCGGCGCCGCGGCGGCCGGCTACTGGCCCGCGTTCTGGGCGCTGGGCGCGCCGTACCGGGGCAACTACCAGAACTGGCCGAGCATCGGCGAGTTCGACGTGATGGAGAACGTCAACGGCCTCAACACCGTGTACGGGGTGCTGCACTGCGGCGTCGCGCCGGGCGGGCCGTGCAACGAGTTCAACGGCCTCGGCGCCAACCGGGCCTGCCCCGGCTCGACGTGCCAGTCGGCGTTCCACACGTACCGCTTCGAGTGGGACGCCAGCGTCAACCCGCAGCAACTGCGCTGGTACGTCGACGGCCAGCAGTACCACACGGTGACCCAGACGCAGGTCGGGCAGCCGCACTGGGGCAACATGACCAACCACGCCGGCTACTTCCTGCTGCTCAACGTGGCGATGGGCGGCTCGTTCCCGAACGGCGTGGCGGGCACCACCACCCCGACCTCCGCCACCGTCTCGGGCCGGTCGATGCTCGTCGACTACGTGGCCGTCTACAGCCGCGGTGGCGGCGGCACCCCGCCGACCACGCCGCCCACCACCCCGCCCGGCGGCGGCGGGGGCAGTGCCTACTCGACGATCGAGGCCGAGGCGTTCAACGGGCAGAGCGGCGCCGGGGTCGAGACATGCAGCGAGGGTGGGCAGAACCTGTCGAACCTGGCCAACGGCGACTGGGCCCGGTACGACCGGATCGACTTCGGTTCGACCCCGCCCCGGGACTTCGTCGCGCGGGTCGCGTCGGGCGCGGCCGGTGGGGTCAGCGGGCTGGTCGAGGTACGGATCGACAGCCCGACCAGCGCCCCGATCGGCGGCTTCGCGGTGGGGAACACCGGCGGCTGGCAGAGCTGGCGGTCGGTACCCGGGAACGTCTCGGCGGTGACGGGCGTGCACACCGTCTACCTGACCTTCACCAGCGGGCAGCCGAGCGACTTCGTCAACGTCAACTGGTTCACCTTCCGGCGCTGACGGGCGCCGCACCCCGTCCCGGGCCCGGAGCGCTGCCGCGCTCCGGGCCGGGCAGAGTGTCCCGGGCCCGGAGCGCTGCCGCGCTCCGGGTCAGGCTCCGGGCCCGGGCGTCACTACCCCCAGACCTCCACCTCGTAGACGCGGGCGGCCTGGTTGGTGTTCTGGGTCGGGGTGATCACGTTGAGGCGTACGTAGCGGGCCGTGGCCGAGACCGGGTGGGTCGTCACGCTGGCCGTGTTGCCCCGGGCCTGCGCGACCGTCGTCCAGTTCGTACCGTCGAGGGAGACCTGGAGGTCGAAGTCCCGGGTGTTCCAGTCCAGGCTCTCCCCGCCGGCCCCCGAGTGCCGCACGGTCACCGAGGTCAGCGCCCGGGCGGAGCCGAGGTCGACCTGCCACCATTTGCTCGTCCCGAGCGAGCACCACTTGTCGTCCTGGCCGGCCGAGACGCTGCCGTTGACCGCCTTGGCGGGGTTCTGCGCGGTGGTGCAGGACGAGTCGGCGGTGGCGGTACGCCCGGCCGCCAGGTTGGTCGGGCCGGTCGGCGGGGCGTAAACCTCGAACTCGGTGATCCGGGCCGCGGTGTTGCCGTCGTTGGCCGGGGTGGTCACGTTCAATCGGACGTACCGCGCCGAGACCGGCGTGACCGGGTGGTAGGTGCGGCTGGTCCGGTTGCCCGAGACCGTTGCCCGGGTCGTCCAGGTGCTGCCATCGGTGCTGGTCTGGATCGTGAAGGCACCCGTGTTCCAGCCGGTGTTCTCCCCGCCCAGCCCGGCGTGCTTCACCACGAACGAGCCAACCTGCTGCGCCGAGCCGAGGTCCACCTGGAGGAACTTGGTGCCGCTCACCTTCGAGCACCACTTGCTGTCCGCGCCGAGCCGGCCGTCGAACGCCTCGGCCGGGCCCTCGGTCGCCGCGCACGGCTCCGAACCGGTGGCCGGCCTGCCCGCGGCCAGGTTGGCCCCCAGCTCCGGCGCGGCCGGCGGGGCGAAGCCGTCGGTGAAGGAGGGCGGTACGTCGGCCGGGTTGGTGCCCCAACCGCTCGGCGCGGCTCCCATGGCGTACGTGAGGGTGGCGCCGCCGGCCAGGTCCCCGTACCGCAGCCAGGTGCGCTGGGTGGCGGTGCCGTTCACGGCGAGGCTCTGCACGTACGGTGCGCCCGGCCCGGCGCCGCCGGCGTTGATCTGGATGTCCCCGCCCGGCCGGTCGATCAGGATCGAGCCGAAGAGCGGGCCGTGCAGCGCGAGGGTGTCCGCGCCGGGCGTCGGCGGGTACATGCCGAGCGCCGCCCAGACGTACCAGGCGGAGGTGGCGCCGAGGTCGTCGTTGCCGGGCAGCCCGCCCGGACCGGTGGTGAACGACTCCTCCATCACCCGCCGGACCACCGAGCTGGTACCGGAGGGGTGCGCGGCGAAGTGGTACGCCCACGGCACCCCGTGCTCGGGCTCGTTGCCGATGTAGAAGTACGGCCGGGAGAGCCCGCCGTTGAGCTGGGTGAAGTGGTGGTCGAGCCGCTGCACGGCGGTCTGCCGGCCGCCCATCATGGCGATCAGCGCGGCGAAGTTGTACGGGACCATCCAGCTGTACTGCGCGGCGTTGCCCTCGGTGTAGCCGCTCGGGTTGGCCGGGTCCAGCGGCCACGGCCAGGTGCCGTCCGAGTTGCGGTCGTGGACGTACTGCGACTCGGGGTTGAAGACGTTGCGCCACCACTGCGCGCGCTGGATGTAGGTGCGGTACTTGGCGGTGTCGCCGAGCGCGCGGGCGAACTGGGCGACGGCGAAGTCCGAGGCGGAGTACTCCATCGAGTCCGACGGGTTCTCGTGGATGTACTGGAGGCTGGTGTAGCCGCTCTGCCGGCCGCGGATCGGGCTGCCCTGCGTGGTGCCGCCGTTGGAGCTGGCGTGCATCAGGGCGAGCGCGGCGGCGGTGTCGAAGTCCCGTACGCCGAACGCGTAGAGGCTGCTCACGATGATCGGACCGGGGTCGCCGGTCATGATGAACGCCTCGTTCTGGTTGTGTGACCACTTCGGTAGCAGGCCGCCCTGCTGGCCGTCGAGGACCATCGACCGGGCGATGTCGGTGGCCTCGGCCGGAGCGATCAGCGCGACCAGGGAGGCCCAGGAGCGGTAGATGTCCCAGCCGGAGTAGTTCTGGTAGACGGGGTGGCCGGCGGTGTGTACCGCGTTGTCGAAGCCGAGGTACTGGCCGGTGACGTCGCTGGCGAGGTTCGGGTTGATCAGCACCCGGTACAGGGCGGTGTAGAACTTCTGCAGGTCGGTGGCGCTGCCGCCGCCGACCTGGACGCGGCTGAGCATCGCGTTCCAGTCGGCGTCGGCCGCGGCCCGTACGCCGGCGAAGTCGAAGCCGGACTGCTCGGCGGCGAGGTTGGCCTGCGCCCCGGCCTGGCTGACGAACGAGATACCGATCTTCGCCTGCACCACCTGGTTGGCGGTGGTGTCGAAGGTGAGGTAACCGCCGGAGTTCACGCCGCTGGCGCTGGTCGAGCCGGCGCTGACGGTACCGCCGACCCAGGTACCGACGCCGCTGGGCGCCCGGTCGAACTCGATCCGGTAGTAGATCTGGTACGTCTTGGCGCTGCCACAGAAGCCGCCGCCGGTGAGGCTGCCGGTCACGGTGGAGCCGCTGATGGCGAGCGTGCTGGTGCGGTTGCCGGTGGCGCTGCGGCCGGGGTTGACCAGCACCCGGGAGGCGGTGCCGGCCGGGTAGCTCAGCCGCATGATCCCGGTGCGCTTGGTGGCCGAGAGTTCGACCTGGGTGTTGCCGTAGTTGCCGAGCACCGTCCGGTAGTAGCCGGCCCCGGCCACCTCGGCGCTCTTGGTCTGCGTCGCCGCGTACGAGGTCCAGCTCGTACCGGGCGAGGCGCCGAGCGCGCCGGTGATCGGCAGGATCGCCAGGTTCTCGTTGTTGGCGCAGCCGGCGCCGTTGAAGTGGGTGAGGCTGAACTCCTCGATCTTGGTGTCCGCGAAGCGGTAGCCGGAGGGGGAGGCGGTCGGGGTGTCCGGGCTGAACTGGACCATCCCGAAGGGCGCGACGGGCCCGGGTACGGTGCTGCCGCCCGCGCCGCCGCCGACCGGGTCGGGCGAGTTGCTGTCGTCGGTACCGATGAACGGGTTGACGTGCTGGGTCAGCGCGAGCGCGGCGGCGCTGGTCCGGGCGGTGTCGTCGGGCGCGGCGGCGCTGGTCCGGGTGGTGTCGTCGGGTGCGGCGGCGCTGGTCCGGGCGGTGTCGTCGGGTGCGGCGGCCAGGGCGGGCGCGGCGAGGACCGTGGCGGCCACGGTGGATGCGGCCAGGGTCGCGGCGACCAGCGCTCTCGCGGACGGGGTGGCGAGCGGGGCCCGCCGGGCGGTGTGCGGCATGCGTCCTCCGTGATGGGGGTGGTGGAACGGTCGGACGTGCGGTGCGCGGCCCCGGCCAGCGTGCGACCCGGCATTCACGGCGCGGGGTTACAACGTTGTCAGGGGTTGATCCATAGACAAGTACGACTACTGATGTCTGTCAACACCGTCGGGGTCTGGACAGGAACAGTTAACAGTCCTAATAATTGGCGAACCGTCGACGCACCTCAATACCCCCACACCCCCGGTGGAGGCCACCCATGACCCGCCCCCACACACCCCACCCACGCTCCCGGCCACCTTCGCGCACCCGCACGCTCCTACTCGCCACCCTCACCACCACCCTGACCGCCACCACCGCCGCAATCGCGCTCACCACCCCCGCCTACGCCGCCGGACCCACCGCCACCTTCACCAAAACCAGCGACTGGGGCACCGGCTGGGAAGGCAAATACACCATCACCAACCCCGGCCCCACCACCATCACCACCTGGACCCTCACCCTCGACCTCCCCACCGGCACCACCATCGGCACCTACTGGGACACCCAACTCACCACCACCGGCACCCACCACACCTTCACCAACCGCACCTACAACGGCACCCTCACCCCCGGCACAAGCACCAGCTTCGGCTTCAACGCCACCGGACCCGGAACCCCCACCAACTGCACCATCAACAACCAACCCTGCGCCGGCGGCACCACCCCCACCACCCCACCGGCCACCACCCCGCCGCCCACCACGCCACCACCCACCACGCCACCGCCCACCACACCGCCACCCACCAGCCCACCCCCGAACACGGGACTGCCCAAGCACTTCCTCACCGGCTACTGGCACAACTTCGTCAACCCGGCCGTCGAACTGCGGCTGCGCGACGTACCGAACGACTACGACCTGGTCGCCGTCGCCTTCGCCGAGGCGACCGGCACCCCCGGCGCGGTCGCGTTCGGCGTCGACGCCGGGCTGTCGGCGGCGTTGGGCGGCTACACCGACGCGGACTTCCGCGCCGACGTGCAGACCCTGCACGCCCGGGGCAAGAAGGTGATCCTCTCCGTGGGCGGCGAGGCCGGCCGGGTCGCGGTGAACGACGCGACCTCGGCGACGAACTTCAGCAACACCATGGCCGGCCTGATCCAGCAGTACGGCTTCGACGGCGTCGACATCGACCTGGAGAACGGGCTCAACCCGACGTACATGGCGCAGGCCCTGCGGTCGCTGCGCGGCCGGATCGGCAGCGGACTGATCATCACGATGGCGCCGCAGACCATCGACATGCAGTCGCCCTCGGCCTCGTACTTCAAGCTGGCGCTGGACATCCGCGACATCCTCACGGTGGTCCACACCCAGTACTACAACTCCGGCTCGATGCTCGGCTGCGACCAGAGCTTCGCCTACTCGCAGGGGACCGTCAACTTCCTCACCGCGCTGGCCTGCCTGCAACTGGAGGCCGGACTGCGCCCCGACCAGGTCGCGCTCGGCCTGCCCGCCGGACCCGGCGCGGCCGGCGGCGGGGTGGTCGCACCGTCCCTGGTCAACCAGGCGCTCGACTGCCTGGCCCGGGCCACCAACTGCGGCAGCTTCCGGCCGCCGCGCACCTATCCCGGCATCCGCGGCGCGATGACCTGGTCCGTCAACTGGGACGTGAGCAACGGCAACACCTTCGCCCGCACCGTCAAGCCGCACCTCGCCACGCTGCCCTGACCCCGGTACCCGCTGCCCTGGCCCCCGTACCCCCGGGGCCGATCCGACCCACCCACTCACCGCCACCGTCAACCCCCGACCTGGAGGCACCCGTGAGACTCACCCCCCTGCGCGCGGCGGCGTCCGCCGCCGCCCTGGCCGCCGCGGTCCTCGCGGCGACCGTCGTGGCCGCGCCGGCCGCGTCCGCCGCCACCGCCGCCTTCGTCCGCACCTCCAGCTGGAGCAACGGGTACGAGGCGAGGTTCACCGTCACGAACAACACCTCGTCCCCGATCAGCTCGTGGAACGTGCAGTTCGACCTGCCCAGCGGCAGCGCGATCAGCTCCTCCTGGGACGCCAACGTCGCCCGCTCCGGCCAGCACTACACCGCCACCAACGCCAGCTGGAACGGCGCGCTGGGCGCGGGCGCGAGCACCAGCTTCGGCTTCGTCGTGGCGGGCACCGGCGACCCGACGAACTGCACGGTCAACGGCGCGTCCTGCTCCGGCGGCTCGACCCCGCCGCCGACCAACCCCGGCGCGCCGGGCACGCCCGGCAACGTACGGGTCACCGGCACCGCGAACACCTCGATCTCGCTGGCCTGGAACGCCTCCTCCGGTACGGTCACCGGCTACCGGGTCTACGAGGGCACGACGGTACGGGCCACCGTGACGGGTACCTCCGCCACCGTCTCCGGCCTGGCCGCCTGCTCCGCGCACAGCTACACGGTGGCCGCCTACAACTCCTCCGGCGAGTCCGCGAAGTCGGCGGCCGTCTCGGCGACCACCACCGGCTGTACCGGCGGCGGGGGCAGCATGGCCGCGGCGCCGTACCTCTACCCGGGCTGGGGTGACCCGCCCGCGCCCGCGACCGTGATGAGCGCGACCGGGGTCAGGTGGTTCACCATCGCGTTCATCCTCTCCGGCGGCGGCTGCACGCCGGCCTGGGACGGCTCCGGCTCGCTGACCGGCGGGGTGCACGCCAGCACGATCAACGCGATCCGGGCCGCCGGTGGCGACGTGATCCCGTCCATCGGCGGCTGGAGCGGCAACAAGCTCGGCCCGAACTGCTCGTCGGCGTCCGCGCTGGCCGGCGCGTACCAGCAGGTCATCAACGCGTTCAACCTCAAGGCGATCGACGTCGACATCGAGAACAGCGACGAGTTCGAGAACCCGGTCGTGCAGGACCGCATCCTCGGCGCGTTGAAGATCGTCAAGCAGAACAACCCGGGGATCAAGACGATCCTCACCTTCGGTACGTCGACCTCCGGCCCGTCGGACACCGGCAAGCGCCTGATCAACCAGGCGGCGGCGCTCCAGGCGAACGTCGACGTCTTCACCATCATGCCGTTCGACTTCGGCGGCGGGGCGAACATGTACCAGAGCACCGTCAACGCCGCCGAGGGGCTGAAGAACCAGCTCAAGACGGCCTTCGGCTGGTCCGACGCGACCGCGTACCAGCACATGGGGATCTCGGGCATGAACGGGCTCTCCGACCAGCAGGAGCTGACCACGCCGGCGACCTGGACGCAGATCCGGGACTGGGCGAAGGCCCGCTCCCTGGCCCGGTTCACCTACTGGGCGGTCAACCGCGACCGGCCCTGCCCCGGCGGCGGCGTGGTGGCCAACTGCAGCGGCATCGCCCAGAACACCTGGGAGTTCACCTCGATCACCGCGCAGTACTGACCCGATCCCACCTCGCCGATCTAGGGCAAATCCTTGCTAGTGGATCTCTATTCACGAGGATTTGCCCTAGATCGGCGGTGGATTCGCTGGCCGCGGCACCCGCTCGCGTTTGGACACCTCCGCCGGCCGGTTCGACCCCGTCGGCGCCGAGCCGGTGCGGGGTCGAGCCGGCGTGGTCGCGGGTTTGGCCGGGGCGCGGTACGGAAATAGCACTCCGGTATGAGCGACCGCTGGTACGCCGAGGCCGTCGTCTACTGCCTGGACCTGGAGACGTACGCCGACTCGGACGGGGATGGGATCGGTGACATCCGGGGGCTGATCGGCCGGCTCGACTACCTGGCCCGGCTCGGCGTGACCTGCCTGTGGCTGAATCCGATCCACCCGTCGCCGAACCGCGACGACGGCTACGACGTGACCGACTTCTACACGGTCGACCCGCGCCTCGGTTCGCTCGGCGACTTCGCCGAGCTGCTGCACGAGGCCGGCAACCGGGGCATCCGGGTCATCATCGACCTGGTGGTGAACCACACCTCGGACCAGCACCCCTGGTTCCAGTCGGCCCGGTCGTCGCCGGACTCGCCGTACCGGGACTGGTACGTCTGGTCCGACCAGGCCCCGCCGGACCGCCGACAGGGCATCGTCTTCCCCGGCGAGCAGCGGGAGACCTGGACCTACGACCGGACCGCCAAGGCGTGGTACTACCACCGGTTCTACGACTTCCAGCCCGACCTGAACATCGCCAACCCGGCGGTACGGGCCGAGATCAAGAAGATCGTCTCGTTCTGGCTCCAGCTCGGGGTGGCCGGGTTCCGCATCGACGCGGCGCCGTTCATCATCGAGATGACCGAGCCGGGCAACGCGGACTCGCCCAAGCACTTCGAGTTCCTCACCGAGCTGCGCCAGCACGCGCAGTGGCGGCGGGGCGACGCGGTGCTGCTGGCCGAGGCGAACGTCGAGCCGGACCAGCTGCCGGCGTACTTCGGCGACCAGGGCGGCTCGGCCAACCGGCTGCACATGCTCTTCGACTTCATGCTCAACGGTCGGCTGCTGCTGGCGTTGGCGCGGCGGGACCCCGAGCCGGTCATCGAGGCGCTGCGCGCCACCCCGGCCCTGCCGCGCGGCGGGCAGTGGGCCACCTTCCTGCGCAACCACGACGAGAGCGACCTGTCCCGGTTGACCGCGGAGCAGCGCGAGGACGTCTTCCGGGAGTTCGGCCCGGAGGAGCGCATGCGCCTCTACGGTCGCGGCATCCGGCGCCGGCTCGCGCCGATGCTCGGCAACGACCGGCGGCGCATCGAGCTGGCGTACTCGCTCCAGTTCTCGCTGCGCGGCACGCCGGTGCTCCGCTACGGCGAGGAGATCGGGATGGGCGACGACCTCTCGCTGCCGGGCCGGGACGCGCTGCGTACCCCGATGCAGTGGTCGCTCAAGCCCAACGGCGGCTTCTCCAGCGCGCCCGCCGACAAGCTGATCCGGCCCGTGGTCGACAAGGGGGAGTTCAGTTACGAGCGGGTCAACGTCACGCTCCAGCGGCACGACCAGCGGTCGCTGCTCGCCTGGTTCGAGCGGATGATCCGTACGCTGCGCGAGGCGCCGGAGGTGGGCTGCGGGGCCTGTACGCACGTGGACGTACCGCTGCCGGCGGGTGTCCTCGCGCACCGGGCGGACGGCCGGACCGGCGCCATGCTCTTCCTGCACAACCTCGGTACCGACGACGTGACCGTGGACCTCGGCAGCCTCTACGAGGAGGCGGACCTGCCGAACGACGTGCTCTCCGACAAGGAGTACCCGCCGCCGGGCAAGCTCGACGCGCTGAGGCTCGCCGGCTACGGCTACCGCTGGATCCGGCTGCGCCGGGGTTGGGAGGACTGGGCCGGTCCCGCCGCGGCGGCGTCCTCCGCGGGCTGAGGCGGCGGAACGCCGTCGGGCACCTTGCGCTTCATGGTCGCCTCCGTATAGTAGGTTCCGACTATTAGGGACCGGTGATACGGATGGCGAAGCGGAAGATCTCCAACACGCTGGCGTTGGCCGTACTGGGGCTGCTGCAGGAGCGGTCGATGCACCCGTACGAGATGGCGTCCACCCTGCGGGAGCGGCACAAGGACAGCAGCTTCAAGGTCAACTCCGGGTCGTTGTACGACACGGTCGAGGCGCTGGTCCGGCACGGCTGGATCGAGCCGGTCGAGACGGCGAGGGACGGCCGGCGGCCGGAGCGGACGGTGTACGCGCCCACCGCCCTCGGCCAGGACGAATTCGTCCGCTGGGTGGACGAGCTCGTCCGTACGCCCGTCGCGGAGTACCCGAAGTTCCTGGCCGCGATCTCCTACCTCGGGGCGCTCGGACCGGAGCGGGCGGCGGACGCGCTGGCCGGACGCGCCGCGGAGCTGGGTCGGCGGGTCGAGGAGACCAGCGCCGTGCTGGCCGAGACGGTCGGCTCCGGCCGGGTTCCCCGGCTGTTCATGATCGAGGTCGAGTGCGCTCTGCACGCCTGGGAGGCCGAGCTGGCCTGGACCCGGCGGACCCTCGCCGAAATCCGGGACGGCAGCCTCTACTGGCCCCGGGTCGAACGGACCGAACAGGGCTGGACCTGGTCCGCGCCCGCCGCCGCCGAGGGGGCGAAGTGACCGAGGTGCTGGTCGTCGGGGCCGGCCCCGCCGGGCTCCTGCTCGCCTGCGAACTCCGGCTCGCCGGGATCGACACGGTCCTGATCGAACGCGAGCCGCGGCGCCCCGACTTCTGCCGGGGCTTCAACCTCAACGCCCGGGCCCTGGACCTGCTGGACCGGCGCGGGCTCGCGGACCGGCTCGTCGACGAGGGATGGCCGGTCCCGCACGCCGCGTTCTCCGGCCTGCCGGTGACGCTGAACCTCGCCGGCGCGCGCACCGACCACCCGTACTCGCTGGGCATCCCCCAGACCCGGGTCGAGGAGATCCTGGAGGCGCACGCCCTCGGCCTCGGCGTGGAGATCCGGCGCGGGCACGAGCTGCGCGCCCTGGAACAGGACCGCGAGTGCGTCACCGCCACCGTCAGCGCCGGCGACCGCGAGTACCGCGTCCGGGCCGCGTATCTGGTCGGCTGCGACGGCGGCCGGAGCACCGTACGCAAGCAGGCTGGCATCGACTTCCCCGGTACCGGGGCGAGCCGTTACACCCTGCTCGGCGACGTCGAACTCGCCGAGCCCGCGGCGCTGCCGTTCGGTGCCACCGCCGGCCCCGGCGGGACCGTGCTCGTCATTCCCCGCCCCGGCTACGTCAGGATCGCCACCGCCGATCCGCGACCCCCCGCCGACAAGGACACGCCGGTCACCCTGGACCTGCTCCAGGCCGCGGTGGACGACGTGCTCGGGCGGCACGTCACGCTGCGCGCCCCGCGCTGGCTGACCCGGTTCGGCGACGCCGCCCGGCAGGCCGCCGAGTACGTCCGGGGCCGGGTGCTCCTGGCCGGGGACGCCGCGCACATCCACCCACCGGCCGGGGCGATCGGCGTGAACGTGGCCCTCGACGACGCGTTCAACCTCGGCTGGAAGCTCGCGGCGACGGTACGCGGGCACGCCCCGGCGCATCTGCTCGACAGCTACCACACCGAGCGCCACGCGGTCGGCGCGCGGGTGCTCGCGAGCACCCGGGCCCAGGTGCTGCTCGGCGACGCCGACGACCGGCTCGCACCCCTGGTCGACCTGCTCACCCGCGTCGCCGCCCATCCCGCCGGCAATCGCGCCTTCGCCGAGGTCGTCACCGGCCTGGACATCCGCTACGACATGCGCCCCGAGAGCACCCACCCCTGGGTCGGACGGCTCGCCCCCGGCCTCGCCCTGACCACCGGTGCCGGCGCCACCGGCCTCGCCGCGCTCCTGGCCACCGGCCGGGGACTCCTGCTCGACCTGTGCGCCGGAAACGCCGTCGGCGGGACGGCCGACGGTTGGGCCGACCGGGTCGACACGGTCACCGCGACCTGTCCCGACCATCCGGAACTTCGCGCCATCCTGCTGCGACCGGACGGCCACACCGCCTGGCTGCGGACGGACGACGACGACTCCGACGGCGGTCTCCGGCAGGCGCTGGAACACTGGTACGGCCCGCCGGCGCGACCGGCCAACCCGTCCGCGCACCTGCCGGTCGGGCGGCCGGCTGGGTTAAGCTCCGGGCCCAGTTAAGTTACCGGGAGGTAGAAAATGTCGGAGCAGTCCCGCGTGGCCATCGTGACCGGCGCAGCCCGCGGCATCGGTGCCGCCACCGCCCGGCGTCTCGCCGCCGACGGTCTCGCCGTCGCGGTCGTCGACCTGGACGAGTCGGCGGCCAAGTCGACGGTCGACGCGATCGTCGCGGCCGGCGGCCGGGGCCTCGCGGTCGGCGCCGACGTCTCCGACCGGGCCCAGGTGCAGGCGGCCGTCGAGCGGGTCGCCGCCGAGCTGGGCGCGCCCGGGGTACTGGTCAACAACGCCGGGGTGCTCCGCGACAACCTGCTGTTCAAGATGACCGACGCGGACTGGGAGACGGTGATGGGGGTGCACCTGCGGGGCGCCTTCCTGTTCACCCAGGCTGCGCAGAAGTACATGGTGGAGCAGCGCTGGGGCCGGATCGTCAACCTCTCCAGCACCTCCGCGCTCGGCAACCGCGGCCAGGCCAACTACGCCGCCGCCAAGGCCGGCCTCCAGGGCTTCACCAAGACGCTGGCGATCGAGCTGGGTCCGTTCGGGATCACCGCGAACGCGGTCGCGCCCGGCTTCATCGCGACCGACATGACCGCCGCGACCGCGGCCCGGATCGGCGTCAGCTTCGAGGACTTCCAGAAGCATGTCGCGGAGGAGATCCCGGTACGCCGGATCGGACGGCCGGAGGACGTCGCGCACACCGTCTCGTTTCTGGCCAGCGAGGGCGCCTCGTTCGTCTCCGGCCAGGTGGTCTACGTGGCCGGCGGCCCGAAGGACTGACGGGCGGGGCCGGCGTGCCGGCCGCGCGGGCGGCACCGACGTCCGGGCGGCCGGCCCGGCGCGCGCCGTCGTAGCATCGGCCGGTGCCTGAGCTGCAGCGGCTGCACGCCGGCCACGCCCCGGCGGTCCTGGCCTTCGAGCTGGCGAACCGCGCCTACTTCGCCGCCTCGATCTCCGACCGGGGCGACGAGTTCTACGAGAGGTTCGCCGACCGGCACAGTGCCCTGCTGGCCGAGCAGGAGGCCGGCCTCGGCGCGTACCACGTGCTCGTCGCCGAGGACGGCTCGGTCCTGGGCCGATTCAACCTGATCTTCGTCGAGGACGGCACCGCCGAACTCGGTTACCGGGTCGCGCGGCACGTCGCCGGTCGCGGCGTGGCGACGACGACCGTCCGGGAGCTGTGCCGGCTGGCGGCGACGCGGTACGGGCTGCGCACGCTCCGGGCGGCCACCTCCCGTGACAATGTCGCATCCCAGAAGGTGCTGACCAAGGCCGGATTCGTCCCGGTCGGCCCCGCCGACCCGGCGCACCTCGGCGGTAGGGCAGGTACCTGGTATCAGCGCGACCTGATGGTTCAGCCGCGCGGCCGGCGCAGCAGCCAGAGTAGGCCCAGCACCGGCAGGACCAGCGGGACGTAGCCGTACCCCTGCCCGAAGTCGGACCAGACCGTGTCGTCCGGGAAGAGCGCGGCGTCGAAGACGCTCAGGAAGCCGACGGCCAGCACGCCCAGCAGCTCGACGCTGCAACAGGCCAGCGCGACCCGCCGGCCGGTGGTCCCGCCGCGCGCCAGCGCGACCGTGGCGGCGATGTAGATCGCCGCGGCCAGGGCGGAGAGCAGGTACGCGACCGGCGCCTCGGCGAACTTCGTGGCGATCTGGACGCCGGCCCGGGCGCTGGCCGCGACGGCGAAGAGCAGGTAGACCGCGACCAGGACCCGACCGGGTCCCCGGTTCGTGGCCCGCTCGGTGCCGTCGCTGCCGGCCGCCGGTTCGGTCCCGCCCGCCGGCTCCGACCTCGCCCCGGTGCCGGTGGCCCGTTCCGGCTCAGGCACCGGGAACCTGCCAGGTCTGCTGGAGGCGGACGATCAGCACCGGGATGACCAGGCAGATCACCGTGACGATCAGGGAACCCCAGCGCGTCGGCTCCATCCGGGCCAGTACCGCGGCCAGCGGCGGCAGGCAGACGATGGTGACCAGGTAGCCGAGGAAGGTGGCGGCCTCGCCGGGGCCGCTGTCGCCGGCCCACGCGAGGGCCGCGTTGACGACCAGCGCCAGCAGGCCCAGCTCCACCAGGGCCAGCCCGGCCAGGTGGGAGCGGTCCGGCGGCCGGTTGCGGGCCGTGCTCAGCAGGCTCCAGGCCGCGAGTACGAGCGACAGCACGATCGTCACCGTCGCCAGGGCGCCGCCCACCGGTGTCTCCGCCGCCGCGGTACTGGTCACGGCCGGTCTCCGTGCGAAATCACCGGGACAGCGTACATGCGGTGATCCGGGGTGAAGTCCGCCCCGATGGTATGGCGATAAACCCGCGTCTATCATCATGGTCCGGCTTGGCTGACGCGTACCCGGGGGTCGAACAGCGTGGGCGCGACGAGCATCAAGGAATTGACCAGCATCCAGCTATTGCTGATCATCGGTGCCCTCGTCGTGCTCGGGATGCTCGTACTCGCGGTGATGGCCGACCGGCCGGCGCGCCGGCGGCCGAAGCCGGAGCAGCTCCGGGCCGCCGCCCGGGCGATCGCCGCGCACGCCGCCGCGGTGCAGGCGGAGGCGGGTCGGGCGATCGCCGTGGCGGCCGAGGCGCGGGTAGCGGTGGCGGTGGCCGAGCGCTCCCGGAACGAGGCGTGGGCCGCCCAGGAGGCCGCGGAACGGGCGTACCAGGCGGCCATGTCGGCGGCCCTGGCCGGGCGGCAGGAGCTGCTCGAACTCGCCGCCGCGCAGGAGGCCGAGGGGCCACCGGAGGGCGCGGGCGCCGGTACCGACGGCGACCGGGAGCGGGCGGTGTCGCGGGCGGCGCTGGCGGCGTACCGCCGGGGCGACATCTCCGTGCACGAACTGCGCGAGGTGTGGCGCCGTACCGGCGAGGGCGACCCGCTCCAGGCCGAGCGGGAGCGGACCGCGGACCGGTGCCGGATGCAGCTGTCGGCGGCGCGGCGCGTCCACGACCGGACGGCGGCGACGCTGCGCCGGGCCGAACAGGCGGCCCGGGCGGCCGAGATCGCCGCGCAGGCGCTCAAGGACGAGGCCCGCGCGTGGGCCGCCGAGGCGCACGAGGCCCTGCTCACCAGCGAGCACTACAGCCGCCGTCGGCGCCGCTGATCCACCCCCACTCGCCCCGCCCGGCACGGCGATCGGCAAGACTGGTGCTGATCGGGTGACATGGAGGTCGACCTTGCCGCGCTTTGGACTCTTCGGGACCGGGCACTGGGCCGCCGAGACGCACGCCGCCGCGATCGCGGCGCATCCCCGCGCGGAGCTGGCGGGGGTGTGGGGGCGGGACCCGGCCAAGGCCGCCGCGCTGGCGGGACGGTACGGGGTGCGCGCCTTCGAGGACGTCGACGCGCTGATCGACGCGGTCGACGTGGTCTCGGTGGCGCTGCCGCCGGACGTGCAGGCCGACATCGCGGTACGCGCCGCCACGGCCGGCCGGCACCTGCTGCTGGACAAGCCGATCGCGCTGGACGAGCGCGCCGCCGACCGGATCGTGCACGCCGCCGAGCGCTCGGGCGTGGCCTCGGTGGTCTTCTTCACCAACCGTTTCCGGCCGGCCGTCGCCGGGTTCGTCGCCGCCGCGGCGGCCGCGGGTGACTGGCACGGCGCCCGGGCAACCATGTTCGCGTCGATCTTCCAGCCCGGCAGCCCGTACGGCGGTTCGACCTGGCGGCGGGAGCGCGGGGGCCTCTGGGACGTCGGCCCGCACGCGTTGTCGATCATCCTGCCGGTGCTCGGTCCGGTGGTCCGGGTGGCCGCCCTGGACGGGCCGCGCGGCGCCGTGCACCTGCTGCTCGGGCACGCGGAGGGCGCGGCGAGCACGCTGTCGCTCACCCTGGACGCCCCGCCGGCGGCGCGCGCCCTCGACTTCACCTTCTACGGCGAGAACGGGTTCGAGCAGGTCCCGGCGGCCGAGGGCACCTCCGTGGAGGCGTTCACCCTCGCGCTCGACCAGCTGTTGGAGGAGATCGACGCGGGCACCCGCGACCACCGTTGCGACGTGCGGTTCGGCCGCGAGGTGGTACGGATCCTCGCCGCGGCCGAGACGGCCCGGGCGCAGGCCCGCACGGTCGAGCTGCCCGCCTGAACCGGGGCACGTCCGGCGGCCGGGTGGGCACGTCCGGCGGCCGGGTGGAAATGCGTTGCCCGGCCGGCGGGCCGCCGCTAGCGTGGCCGCCATGTTCACGACGCACGCCCTGATCGACGCGGTCGGTACGCCGGCCGTCGCGGGGCAGCTGCTCGCGCCCCGCCCGCGGATCCGGCGTCCCGCCCTGGCCTGCCAGGACGCGACCGCCGTCTGACCGCCGGTCGTCCGGCCGCGGCGCCACGCCGCCGCCGACCGACCGTTCTCGTCCGTCGCCCCGTCCGGCCGTGCCCGGCGGTGCGCGCCGCCCGGATCGGGCGTGCCCGTCGCCGCGCCCGCCCGCAAGGTGGCGCGCCCACCGGGATCGACGCGCCGCGTCGCGCCCGTAGCGCATGCCAGGGCCATCCGAGTCCAGATCCGCTCGGACAGGCCCGGTCTCCGGCTGCCTGTCCGGTACCGCCGTCCCGCCGCAGCGGCCGGACGGCAGACAGGACTACCGGCTGTGGCATCCCATCACCCACGATCGAACCGACCGCACGACCGCGACACACCGGGGAAGCACCCGTCGGCGGGCGACCCGCCACCGAGGGACCGCCCGGGGCCGAAGGACCGCGCGTCGGCGGGCGACCCCGCGTCGGCGGCGCCGTGGCCGGTGCCGGGGCGCCGGTCCCGACAGCGGACCGAGCGGGACCGGTCCCGCCGCATGCTGTCGCAGAACTTTCTCGCCGACCGCGGCGCCGTCGCCCGGGTGGTCCGGGCCGCCCGCCCCGGACCGGAGGACCTGGTGCTGGAGGTGGGCGCCGGCAACGGCCAGCTCACCCGGGCGCTCGCCGCCCGCTGCGGGCGGGTGCTGGCGTACGAGGTCGACCCGCACCTGGTACGGGCGCTGGCGGCGGACTGCGCGCCGCTCGGCAACGTCACCTGCCGGGGCGAGGACTTCCTCGGGGTACGCCCGCCCGACGCGCCGTTCGCCGTGGTCGGCAACATCCCCTGGGCGCTGACCGCCCGGGTGGTCGACTGGTGCCTGAGCGCGCCGGCGCTGACCTCGGCCACCCTGCTCACCCAACTGGAGTACGCCCGCAAGCGCAGCGGCGACTACGGTCGCTGGAGCCGGCTGACGGTACTGACCTGGCCGGGCCACCACTGGCGGCTCTCGGGCCGGGTGCCGCGCTCGGCGTTCCGCCCGGTACCCGGCGTCGACGCGGGCATCCTGCGGCTGGAGCGGCGGAGCGTACCGCTGCTGCCGGCGGCGGCGCTGCCCGCCTGGCGGCGCCTGGTCGAACTCGGCTTCGGCGGCGTCGGCGGCTCGCTGCACGGGTCGCTGCGCGGCGGGTACCCGAGGCGGCGGCTGGACGCGGCGTTCCGGGCCACCCGCCTCGACCCGGCCACACCGGTCGGGTACGTCTGGCCGGAGCAGTGGCTCACGCTGTTCCGGCTGCTCCACGCGCCGCCCCGGGTACCGGCTGACCAGGGGTGACCCGGCGCGACAGCCCGGCTCGTCGAAGGGCCGGGCTGTCGCGGGCGGCCCGGCTCGGATCGTGGGCCCGGCCCACCCGGTCCGTCCGGCCCTTCGTCAGGCCAGCTCCGCGAGGGCCTCGGAGAGTTCGGCGGGGGAGTCGAACCGGTCCGCCGGCAGCGAGCGGAGCAGCTGGAGGATCGCCGTACCCGCCCCCGCCTCCTGGGCCCGGCGGATCAGGTCCTCCCTGGAGACCGGGAAGTCGAGCCCCGCCGTGTACTCCTGGACCTGCAGCGCGTTGACCGCCATACCGGCCTCCGTACCCGGTACGGCGGGCCCCACACCGCGATCGGCCCCGGTTTGTCGGGCGGTGGGCCGGGTAGCCGCTGCCATGCTGGTTCACCAGCTCGGAGGGCCGAGCGACTTCGATCCGTTGCTGGAGCGCATCGGTCGGGCACGGGTGGTGATGCTGGGTGAGGCGAGCCACGGCACGCACGAGTACTACCGGCTGCGGGAGCAGCTCACCCGCCGGCTGATCGCGGAGCTGGGCTTCTCCTTCGTCGCCGTGGAGGGGGACTGGCCCGACTGCGACCGGGTGCACCGGTCGGTGACCGGCCGGCCGGGCGCCGACACCGATCCGCAGTCGGCCCTGGAGCGGTTCGAGCGGTGGCCGACCTGGATGTGGGCGAACTCGGAGGTGGCGCGCTTCTGCCGGTGGCTGCGGGACTGGAACGCCGAGCGCGCCGAGCCGGTCCGGACCGGCTTCCACGGGCTGGACGTCTACAGCCTCTGGGAGTCGATGCAGGCGATCTTCGACTACCTGGGCGAGGAGGAGCCGAACTCGCTGGAGGCCGCCCAGGAGGCGTACCGCTGCTTCGAGCCGTACGGCCGCCGGATCGAGGAGTACGGGATGGCGGCCCGGTTCGTCTCGGCGCGCTGCGAGGACGAGGTGGTCCGGCTGCTGGCGCGTACCCGGGCGCAGGCGGCCAGCGACGGCCCGGACCGCTTCTCGGCCTGGCAGAACGCCGAGGTGATCGCCCGCGCCGAGCGCTACTACCGGGTCATGGTCGCCGGCGGTCCGGAGTCCTGGAACGTGCGGGACACCCACATGATGGACACCCTGGACCGGCTGCTGGTCCACTACGGACCCGAGGCTCGGGCGATCGTCTGGGCGCACAACACGCACGTCGGCGACGCGCGGGCGACCGACATGGCCGAGCACGGCATGACCAACATCGGCCAGCTGGCCCGGGAACGGCACGGCGAGGACGACGTCGTGCTCGTCGGGTTCGGCAGCTACGCGGGCAACGTGATCGCGGCCCCGCGCTGGGGCGCCCCCGCCGAGGTGATGGTCGTACCGCCCGCGCGCTCCGGCTCGCTGGAGCACCGGCTGCACTCGACGCTGCCCGAGCGGGCCCTGCTCCAGCTGACCGGAGCGGCGGCGGCCACGGCCACCGGACCGGAGTGGCTGGCCGGGCCGGTGGAACACCGCGCGATCGGGGTGGTCTACGACCCGTCGTTCGAGCAGTGGGGCAACTACGTGCCGACCCGGCTGGCGCGGCGGTACGACGCCTTCGTCTGGTGCGACCAGAGCAGCGCGCTGCGCCCGCTGGCGGCGCGGACCGCTCCGGGCGAGCTGGAGACGTACCCGGCGGGGGTCTGACCCGGGGCGGAGCTGTCCGGTGTGGAGCGTCGGGGACTACGGATGGGAGAGCGGATGGAGTCGGGGTCGCCGCGGGTCCTCTCGGTGTCGTGGGGGCGCATGGAGGTCGAGGGGCTCGGCGAGGGCAAGGACTTCAAGCTCTACCCGGGCGGCGGCCGGGAGTGGGACTGGTCCGAGACCGGCACCCGGCACAGCCCCGGCGTCCAGCCGGGCGACGTCGAGGAGCTGCTCGCCCACGGCGCCACGAGCGTGGTGATCGGGCGCGGCCTGGAGGTGCGGCTGGAGGTCGACCCGGCCACGCTGGCGTTGCTGCGCCAGCACCGGGTCACCGTGCACTCGCTCGGTACCGAGGAGGCGGTCGAGCTCTACCACCGGTTGGCCGCCGAGGGCCCGGTCGGCGCACTCTTCCACTCCACCTGCTGAGCCGCGCCGGTCACCGTCGAGGCGCGCCCGTCACCGGGCACCCGGCTCGCCGAGCAGCCAGCCGTTCTCCTCGGCGATCCGGACCGCCTCGGCGCGGTTGCGGGCGCCGGTCTTGCCGATCGCGGCGGAGAGGTGGTTGCGTACGGTCCCCTCGGAGAGGTGCAGCTGGCGGGCCAGGTCGGCGACGGTACCGCCGTGCCGGGCGGCGCGCAGCAGCTGGGTCTCCCGCTCGGTCAACGGGCTCTCCCCGCTGGCCAGCGTCTCGGCCGCCAGGGTCGGGTCGACCACGCGCAGGCCGGCGTGCACCCGGCGGACCGCGTCGGCGAGCTGCCGGGCCGGCGTGTCCTTGACCACGAAGCCGCTCGCCCCGGCCTCCATGGCCCGCCGCAGGTAGCCGGGGCGGCCGAAGGTGGTGACCACCAGCACCCGGCAGGCCGGCAGGCACCGGTGCAGCGCGGCGGTGGCGGCGATGCCGTCGAGGCCGGGCATCTCCACGTCGAGCAGCGCCACGTCCGGCCGGGTCCGCTGGGCCTCGGGCACCACCTCGTCGCCGCGACCGACCTCGGCCACCACGGTCAGGTCCGGTTCGAGCGACAACAGCGCGGCGAGCGCCCCGCGTACCAGCGCCTGGTCGTCGGCGAGCAACAGCCGGATCGGTTCGCTCATCGGGCCTCCGCGGGCAGGCTGACCCGCAGCCGGAAGCCCCGCCCCGACTCGGCCCGGCCGACGGTGACCCGGCCGCCGAGCTGCTCCGCGCGCTCCCGCAGGCCGAGCAGGCCGTGCCCGCCGCCGGTCCGCCCCGCGTCGGTACCGGACTCGTCGGTACCGCCCGTGGGACCCTTGCCGTCGTCGAGGATCTCGACCTGGTCGGCGCTGACCCGTACCGTGCAGCGCCGGGCGCCGCTGTGCCGTACCACGTTGGTGACGCCCTCCCGGACGGCCCAGCCGAAGAGTTCGCTGCGGTCGCGGGGCAGCTCCCCGACCGAGGACGGCAGGTCGGCCACCATGCCGGCCGCCTGCAACGCCGAACGGGCGCTGGCCAGCTCGCCGGCGAGCGTCACCTCCCGGTACACCCCGACGGTGAGGCGTACGTCGGCGAGCGCCTGCCGGGCCAGCTGCTCCACCTCGGCGATCTCCCCGGCCGCGCGGCCGGGGTCGACCTCCAGCAGCCGCCCGGCCAGCTCCGCCTTGATCGCCACCACGGTGAGCGAGTGCCCGAGGATGTCGTGCAGGTCGCGGGCGGCGCGGGCCCGCTCGCCGGCCACCGCCAACCGGTGGATCTCCTGCTGGGCGGCGAGCAGTTCCCGGTTGCGCTCGGCCAGCCGCAGCACGCCGAAGCTGGTGAAGGCGGCCAGCACGACGGCGAAGGCGACGTCGGCGTCGCGCTGCCAGGCCGGTACGAACAGCGGGGAGACCAGGGGCGTGGCCACCAGGACCAGCACCACCACCAGCGACTGTCGCGGGGGCAGCAGCAGCACCGCGCTGGCCGCGATGTAGACCAGGGTGGAGAGCCAGTCGGCGCCGGCGCCCGGGATCGAGAGCAGCCCGAGCGCCAGCATCGCGCCCAGCCAGACCCAGGCCGGCCGGGTCGGTGGCGCCTCCCACGCCTGCCGCACGTGCCGGCTCCAGACGAAGACCAGCACGAACGAGGCGCCGAAGGCGACCAGCGCGGCCACCCCCAGGTAGCGCGCGACCGGATTCGGGTGGTGCCAGGCGGCGCTGAGCGGCTGGGCGAGGAAGAAGAGCCAGACCGCCGCGGCCAGCCAGCCGAGTCGCGGCCGGGGTGGTCCGAACGGGCCGCCCGGCTCGCCCTGGCCACCGGCCCGGTCCGGCCCGCTGGCCGGCGAGGGGGACGGGGACAGGGACGGTCTCACCTGGTTCACGTTAGGCCATGACGGGTCCGGCGCCGTCAACGCGCGGCGCAGCCGGCCGACGGCCGACGGCAGCGGCGTCGCCGACGGCCGGGGGGCCCGGCCGGCGAGCGCCGACCGGGCCGAGTCACGGATGGACATCACGACCGCCCGTCACACCCGCTGGGTGTCGCGGCGGAAGAGCCGGGCCGCGGCGGCGCCGAAGGCGGCGGTCCAGAGCACCACGTTGGCGACGGCGCCGAGGGTGAACCCGCTGCCGGTCAGCGGGCTGCGGGCGATGGCACCCACGCCGTACACCGGGGTGAACTTGGCGATCTGCTGCATCACGTCCGGCAGCACCTCCAGCGGGACGAAGAGCCCGCCGAACAGGGCGAGGATGGCGAGGATCGGACCGAGGAACTGCATGACGTTCTCGGCCGGGACGAGGTAGCCCACGAAGAGCCCGAAGGCGGCGAAGACCAGCGATCCGATCCAGGCGGCCAGGCCGGAGAGGAGCCAGACGTGCGGCGGCATGCGTACCCCGCCGAGGGCGCCGACGGCGAACTCGACCAGCACCGAGACCAGGCCGAGGGTCATCGCGGTGAGGACCTTGGTGGCGACGTACGCGGGCGGTCGCAGCGGGGTGAGTCGTAGCTGGCGGCTCCAGCCCAGCGCGCGCTCGACGGCGACCATGCCGCCGCCGCTGGTGGTGGCGACCATCGCGCCGTAGACCGCCAGGCTGATCATGATGTACGCGGTCGCCGACGCGCCGCCGCCGAGGCTCTGCCCCTTGTTCGGCAGGCCGAACAGCAGGAAGAAGACCGCCGGCATGATCAGGATGAAGACGAGGGTACGGCGGTTGCGCAGCACCCGGCGGATCTCCAGCGCGAGCGCGGTGAGGGTGAAGCCGCCGAGCGGCGGGCGCCGGCGGGGAGCGGTACGCCCGGTGGTCGGTCCGGTGCTGGTGGCGGTGGCGGTGGTCATCGGGCACTCCGCTCGGTCGGCTGGTCGTGGTCGGCGGTCAGGGCGATGAAGGCGTCTTCGAGGTTCCGGCTGGTGATCTCCACGTCGCGGGCCCCGGTCTGGGTCAGCAGGTGCCGGGCGACGGCGTCGGAGTCGCTGGCGTGCAGCAGCACGGTGTCGCCGCGTACCTCGACGGAGTCGACGCCGGGCAGCGCGGCGAGCCCGACCTGGTCGGCGCCGGGGAGCGTGGCGCGGACGAGCCGGCCGGCGGCCAGGTTCTTGATCTCGGCGCTGGTGCCGTCCGCGACGATCCGGCCCTGCCGGACCAGCACGATCCGGTCGGCGTACGCGTCGGCCTCCTCCAGGTAGTGCGTGGCGAAGAGGATCGTGCGTCCGCCGCGGGCGTCCTGCCGGATCGCGTTCCAGAAGTCCCGGCGCCCCTCCACGTCCATTCCGGTGGTGGGCTCGTCGAGGATCATCAGGTCCGGGTCGGGGAGCAGGGCCATCGCGAAGCGCAGCCGCTGCTGCTGGCCGCCGGAGCACTTGCCCACCATCCGGTCGGCGATCTCCGTGATCCCCGCCCGCTCCAGCACCTCCTCGACCGGCCGGGTCTGGCCGAAGAAGGAGGCGGTCATCCGTACCGTCTCGGCCACGGTCAGGTCCTTGAGCAGGCCGCCGGTCTGCATCACGGCGGCGATGCGGCCGAGCGCGATGGCGTCGGCGGGGGACTGGCCGTAGACCCGTACCGTGCCGGAGGTCGGGCGGGCGAGCCCGAGCACCATGTCGATGGTGGTGGTCTTGCCGGCGCCGTTCGGGCCGAGGAAGGCCACCACCTCGCCGGGCTCGATGCGCAGCGAGAGGTCGGACACGGCGGTGACCGGGCCGAAGGTCTTGGTGAGCCGGGTCAGCTCGACGGCGGGGGTGCCGTTCCCCGCCGGTGCCGGCCGGCCGGCCGGGTGCGTGGTCGTCGTCATGTGACCACGGTCCCGCGCGCCGGGGGTCCGGTACTCCGTCGCCGATCATGTCCCGGGCATGACATTTGTCAGTCGGGCCCGCCGGCCCCGACCTGATCGTGGTGGGTCTCCGGCCGGCGGTGGCCGCCTCGGCCCGCCCTTGGCCCGGCTCCGCGCCGGCCGGCGGCGGCCGTTCGCCCGTCCCGGGCCGGCCTCGGCCCGGCGGTCCGCGCCGGCCAATCTGGCAGAATCGTCCCTGTGACTCCTGCGATGCGCCATACGACGCGTGACCTGCGCCGGCGCAATCGTGCTGCCCTGCTGACGCACATCTATCACCAGGATGCGGCGAGCCGGCTGGAGTTGATGCACGCCTCCGGGCTGAGTTCCGGCTCCGTGAGCAACGTCGTCTCGGACCTGGTCAACGACGGCATGGTGGCCGAGGTCGGCTCCGAGGACTCCGACGGGGGTCGCCCCCGGGCGCTGCTGCGGGTGCGGCCGGAGTTCGGCGACGTCGTGGGCGTCGACATCGGGGAGACCCACATCCAGGTCGGGCTCTTCGACTGGACCCTGCGCGCCCGGGCCACCGCCACCTACGCCATCGCGGAGAGCCTGGAGCCCGAGTCGGTGGCGCGTACGGTGCTCGGCGGGATCGAGAAGGTCACGGCCGAGGTCGGCGTGGACCCGGACGGCCTGCTCGGGGTCGGCGTCGGGGTGCCCGGTGCGGCGCGCGTCGGGCCGAGCAACCTGGTCTACGCCCCCACGCTGGGCTGGTCGGGGGTCCGCCTGGACGAGCTGCTCCGGCGCGGCGTGCGGGCGCCGCTCTACATCGACAACTGTGCCCGTACGCTCGGCCAGGCCGAGATGTGGCGGGGTGCCGGCCGCGGCACGAGCCGTACCATCGTCGCCCTGCTCGGCGTCGGCGTCGGCGCCGCCCTGGCCACCGGTCCGGACGCCAGCGGGGTGACCAGCACCACCAGCGAGTGGGGGCACACGGTCGTCGAGGTCGGCGGCGTCGCCTGCCGCTGCGGGTCGCAGGGCTGCCTGGAGGCGTACGTCGGTGCCGAGGCGATCCTGACCAGCTACCTGGAGCGCCCCGGCAGCGAGCCGTTCGAGGCGACCGACACCGAGGCCCGGCTGGCCGAGCTGGCGGCCCGGGCGGCCGTACCGGGGCCGGCGGCGGAGGTCCTCGACTCGACGGCGGAGTACCTGGGCATCGGGATCGCGAACCTGGTGAACCTGCTGAGCCCCGACCGGGTCGTGCTGGCGGGCTGGGCCGGTCAGACGATCGGACCGGTGATCCTGCCGGCGGTGCGCGCCGCGGCCCGCCGCCACGCCCTCTACTACCTGTACGACCAGCTCCGGATCGAGCTCGGCGAGCTGGGCAGCGACGCGGTGGCGCTGGGCGCCGCCACCCTGCCGGTCGTGCGCATCCTCGCCATGGGTGGCCCCGTCCCCGCCAACGCCCCGCGCTGAGCTCCCCGCCGCGCCCTGCTGCGTCGATCATGGACTTGTGGTCGGCGGTTTGCCGGCTTTGGCCGTTTATGTGACCGCCACAAGTCCATGATCGACGCGGATCTCCGCGTCCGGCGATGGGTGTCTTCGTGGTCCGAAAGGTTTGACGTGCTGCTAGTTACGACTTACCTTAAGTCTTAACATAAGAGCGTTTGATCTTGTCGGACGCGTTCGCAGCCATGACGGAGTCGCGCATGACCACTCCCGCCGGTGACGGCCAGCTCTACATCCAGGGGAAGTTCCGGCCGGCGGCCGGCGGGCGTACCGGCCCGGTGTGGGAGAAGGCGACCGGTGCGCGGATCGGCACCTACGCGCGGGGCGACGCGACGGACGCGGACGCGGCGGTCGCCGCGGCCCGCGAGGCGCAGCCGGGCTGGGCCGCCCTGGCGGCGCCGGAGCGGGGCGCCTACCTGCGCCGGTTCGCGGACTACCTGCGGGAGCACCACGAGGAACTCGTGCTGCTGAGCATGCGCGAGACCGGTGGCGTACGCGCCAAGGCCGAGGACGAGGTCGGTACGAGCATCCGCCAGCTCGACATCTCGGCGGTACAGGCCACCGAGAACGCGGGCGACCTGCTGCCCCCGTACAAGGCGGGCAAGCTCTCCATGTCCCGGGCGGTACCGCTCGGCGTGCTCGGCATCATCACGCCCTGGAACTACCCGATGAACCTGGCGATGCGGGCGGTCGCGCCCGGGCTGGCGTTCGGCAACACGGTGGTGCTCAAGCCGGCCGAGCTGACGCCGGTCATCGGTGGTCAGGTGCTCGCGCGGGCCGCCGAGGCCGCCGGCCTGCCGCCGGGTGTCCTCAACGTGGTCACCGGCGACGGGCCGGACGCCGGTTGGGCCCTGGCCGAGCACCGCGGGGTGGACCTGCTCGACTTCACCGGCTCGCGCCAGGTGGGGCTCGCCATCGCCGCGTCGGCCGCCGCCGATCTGCGCCCGATCCGGCTCGAACTGGGCGGCTCGAACGCCTTCGTGGTGCTCGACGACGCCGACGTCGACCTCGCCGCCTCGGCCGCGATGATCGCCTCGTACGAGTTCCAGGGGCAGACCTGCATCAGCTCCAGCCGGCACATCGTGCTGCGCGAGGTGGCCGACCGGTACGTCGACGCGGTCACCCGGCGCGCCGCGGCCCTGACCGTCGGAGACCCGCTGACCCCCGGCGTGGACCTCGGCCCGCTGATCAGCGAGGCGCAGCGGGACCGGGTGCACCAGCAGATCGTGCAGCCCTCGGTGGCCCTCGGCGCCCGGGTCGCCACCGGGGCCACGTACGAGGGGCTCTTCTACCGCCCGACGGTGCTCACCGACGTCACGCCGGAGATGCCGGCCTTCGCCGAGGAGATCTTCGGCCCGGTCATCCCGATCACGGTGGTCGACTCCGAGCGCGAGGCGATCGAGCTGGTCAACGGCTACCCGATGCTGATGAACTCGGTCTTCACCGCCGACCTGGTCCGGGGCATGACCGTGGCGGAGCGGTTGCAGGCCGGCGAGGTGCACGTCAACGACGCCCACGCGCGGCACGGCGCGGAGAACCAGATGCCGGGCTTCACCCGGCGGCAGTGGATCGGCGTGCAGCGTACCCCGCTGACCCTGCCGGCCTGGACCGCCGACCCGGACGGCCGGCGATGAGCCGGGCGACGGGCGACCCCGCTCAGGGCGCCGGCCCGGCCGGTCGGGACGGCGGGCTCGCCACGCCCGGCCCCGACGGGCCGGGGCGCCGCGCGCTGGTCGTGCGGGGCGGCTGGGAGGGGCACGCCCCGGTGGAGACCACCGAACTCTTCCGCCCGGACCTGGTGGACGCCGGCTTCGAGGTGACCGTTGCCGAGGACCTGGACGTCTACCTCGACCAGGACCTGCTCGCCCGTACCGACCTGGTCGTGCAGTGCTGGACGCAGGGGACGCTCACCGCCGAGCAGAGCGCCGGGCTGGTCGCCGCGGTACACGCCGGGACCGGCTTCGCCGGCTGGCACGGCGGGGTGCTCGCGACGTTTCCCACCAGCCCGGACTACCTGCGGATGGTCGGCGGGACCTTCCTGTTCCACCCGGAGGAGTTCGTCGAGTACGAGGTGGTCGTCGAACCCGACGGCGCGGACCATCAGATCATGAGTGGGATCGGCGACTTCACCATCGCCACCGAGCAGTACTGGATGCTGACCGACGCGCACAACCAGGTGCTGGCCAGCACGGTCTTCGCGCCGGCCGACGGCGGGCACGGGGGGCCACCGGTACCGATGCCCGTGGTCTGGACCCGTACCTGGGGCGCCGGCCGGGTCTTCGTCTCGGCGCTCGGGCACCGGCTCGCGGACCTGCGCCAGCCCGCCGTCCGGACGCTGACCCGAAGGGGACTGGTGTGGGCGAGCCGCGCCACGGACCCGACGACTCGGTGACGGCCGACGTACCGCCGGAGGCCCGGCGGCCGGCGGTACGGCCCCGGGTGGAGCTGGCCATGTCGCCCGAGCTGCCGGCGAAGCTCTTCCCGCCCCCGGTCGCGCGGCGGCTGCGGGCCGTGGCCGACGTGGACCTCGCCGCGCCGCTGACGGAGTTCACCTCGGCCGACGCGCGGGCGCGCCTGGGTCGGGCCCGGGTGCTGCTGACCGGCTGGGGCAGCCCCGTCATCGACGAGCGGACGCTGTCGCACGCGCCCCGGCTGGGCGCGGTGGTGCACGCGGCCGGGACGGTGAAGGGGCACGTCACGCCGGCGATCTTCGCCCGGGGCGTGCGGGTCAGCTCGGCGGCGGCGGCCAACGCGCTGCCGGTCGCCGAGTACACGCTGGCGATGGTGCTGCTGGCGAACAAGGCGGTACCCGCGCTCGCCCGGGCGTACCGCGAGCGGCGGGACCGGATCGACCTGATCGGCGAGTACCCGGACGTGGGCAACTACGCCAAGACAGTCGGTGTGGTCGGCGCCTCCCGGGTCGGCCGGCGGGTGCTGGAGCTGCTCGCCCCGTTCGACCTGGAGGTGCTGGTCAGCGACCCGTACCTGGGCGCCGACGAGGCGGCGGCGCTGGGCGCGCGACCGGTCGGACTGGACGAACTCTTCGCCCGCAGCGACGTGGTGTCGCTGCACGCGCCCGCGGTCGAGGCGACCCGGGGCATGGTCGACGCGGCGCGGCTGGCGGCGATGCGTACCGGCGCCACGCTGATAAACACGGCCCGGGGTTCGCTGGTCGACCAGGACGCGCTCCTGGCCGAGCTGCGCGGCGGGCGGATCTCGGCGGTGCTCGACGTGACCGAGCCCGAAATCATGGCGCCCGACTCGGAGCTGTGGCGGCTGCCGAACGTGGTGCTCACGCCGCACGTCGCGGGCGCGCTCGGTACCGAACTGGTGCGGCTCGGCGCGCACGCCGTGGACGAGACGCTGCGCTTCCTCGCGGGGGAGCCGCTGCGGCACGAGGTACGACCGGAGCAGCTGGCGAGCATCGCCTGACGCGGGTGGCGCGACGGGCGCGGCTGGCGGGCATCGCCCGGACCCGGTGACCCTACCGGTTGGTTCCTGGCCGGCGATCCCGATCAGGCCGGGTGTACCCGGTGGTCGCCGCGCTGCCCGGGGTCACCGGCGCTGGGTGGCCAGGTGGCGGCGGGCCTCGCGCATGCGCTGCCCGGGGTCATCGGCGGTGGGCGGCCGGGTGGCGGCGGGCCTCGCGCATGCGCTGCTCGGCGCGGTACCGGGCCGCGGTCGCGGGCGTCGAGTTCGCGGCGCGGGCGGTGTGCAGGATGCCGGCGAGGGTGTCGCCGATGCCGCCCACCCGGACGGTGGCCCGCTCGGAGGTCTCGTGGTGCAGTTCCACGGCGGTGGCGTGGATGATGCCGCCGGCGCTGACCACGATGTCGGGCGCCCAGAGGATGCCGCGCTCGTGCAGCAGGTCGGCGGTGGCGGGAGCGTCGAGTTGGTTGTTGGCCGGTCCGGCGATCGCGGCGCAGCGCAGCGTCGGCACCGAGCGTGGGGTCAGCACGCCGCCGAGCGCGGCGGGGACCAGGACGTCCACCTCGGCTGTCAGGCAGTCCCGGGGATCGGTCCAGGTGGCGCCGTGCCGGTCGGCGAGCGCCCGCTTGCCCTCGTCGACGTCGCTGACCACCAGCGTGGCACCGGCGTCGGCGAGCAGGCGGAGCACGTGACCGCCGACGCGGCCGAGCCCGAGCACCGCGAAGCTGCGCGGGGAGAGGTCGGCCGAGCCGAACCGTTCGGCGCAGAGCGCGGTCAGGGCGGCCAGCACACCCACGGCGGTGTGTTCCGAGGAGTCGCCGCTGCCCCCGGCGCGTACCGGCCGGCAGAACGCGTACGGGGTCCGCTCGGCGATCGTGGCCATGTCGTCGGGGCCGGTACCCACGTCGGGGCCGGTGGCGTAGGCGCCGTCCAGGCTGGCGATCGCGTCACCCACGTCGTGCAGCACGCTCTGACGCATGACGGCGTCGAGCACCCGGCCCGGTGGCAGTGCGACCACGGTCTTGCCGCCGCCGTTGGGCAGTCCGGCCAGTGCGCACTTGTCGGACATCGCGCCGGACAGCCGCAGGGCGTCGGTGAGGCCGTCGCGCCAGTCCGGGTAGTGGGCCAGCCGGCAGCCGCCGATGGCCTGACCGAGCGCGGTGGAGTGCACCGCGACGACGATCGGCAACCCGGACCGGGCGCCCCGCTGCACGACGACCCGTTCGTGGGTCAGCTCGCGGGCGGCGTCGACGGCGGCTGAGAGCATGCTGACTCCTGTCGTTCGACCGGCTGGAACGGCTCGACGGTAGTCAGACGGAGGGCCCAGGCTCGTCGTGGCCGAACGATGTTCGGACGGTCCGGCATAATCCCGGCCGTGGACGAACTTGATTCGGCGATCGTCGAGCACCTGCAGACACATGCGCGGCAGACGAACCGCGAACTGGCCCAGGCGGTCGGCGTCGCGCCGTCGACCTGCCTGGAGCGCGTACGGGCGTTGCGGGAGCGCGGTGTGATCACCGGCTACCACGCCGAGATCAGCCTCGCCGCGCTCAACCGTGGCGTCCAGGCTCTGCTGCACGTGCAGGTCCGACCGCTCAGCCGTACGGTGATCGAGGGCTTCAAGGCGTACGCGATGGGACTGCCCGAGGTGCTGTCGGTGTTCGTCGTGGCCGGCGGTGACGACTTCCTCGTGCACGTCGCCGTGCCCAGCGTGGACAGCCTGCACGCGTTCCTCATGGACAAGTTCAGCGGACGCCGCGAGATCGTGGGGTTCCGCAGCTCCGTGATCTACCAACACGCCCGCAAGCGGGTCATCGAACCGCTCGACCCGTAACGCGGGGGAACGCGGACCAGGACCCGGCCCCGAAGGAGCCGGCCCCGCGGGAGGCGGCGGCTCGGCCCGGCGCCGGTCGGCTGAGTCGGTCGGCTCAGCCGGTCGGTTCATCTTTTACGGAGTGGTTGACCACACGTTTCCCACGACTTACCTTAAGTCGTAGGAGAAGCCCTGACCCCGGCTTTCGCGGTGAGTGCACCCGGCGTCCCCGCGTCGCACGGTCGAGAGCCGGGGCCGTGGCCAGGACGGGCTCGTCGACAGAACCGAGTGAGGAACCGATATGAGGAAGACCTCCGCCAAGGTCGCCAGCCTGCTCCTGGCTGGCCTCCTGTTCGCCGCCGGGTGCTCCAGTCAGAAGGACCCGTCCAAGACCGCCGAGGAGAAGCCGGCCGGCGGCAAGGTCGAGCTGTCGTTCTGGGACTGGGATCCCAACATGGACAAGGTCGTGGCGCTCTGGAACGAGGCCCACCCGGACATCCATGTCACGCTCACCAACCCGGCCGGCGGTGACCAACTGGTCAGCAAGATGATCACGGCCCACCAGGCGAAGAACGGACCCGACATCGCCAAGGTCGAGTACCAGTCGCTGCCCGCCCTGGTCTCCAACGGGGTCGTCCGGGACATCACCGGGGAAACCAAGTCGGCGGTGGCGGACTTCGACGACACCACGCTGAAGCTGACCAAGTTCGAGGGCAAGGTGTACGGCGTCCCGCAGGACTTCGCGCCGCTGATGCTCTTCTACCGGGTCGACCTGTTCCAGAAGTACGGTCTCGCCGTGCCGACGACCTGGGAGCAGTACGCCCAGGAGGCGGCGACGCTGCACCAGAAGGCGCCGAACGTGGCAATGACCAACTTCGACGCGGCCGACCCGGGCTGGTTCACGGGCCTGGTGCAGCAGGCCGGGGCGGACTGGTGGAGCGCGCAGGGCACCACCTGGAAGGTCGACATCAACGGGGCCGCGTCGAAGAAGGTGGCCGAGTACTGGGAGGGCCTGGTCAAGCGGGGCGAGGTGCTGAAGAACCCGTCGTTCTCGCCGCAGTGGAACAAGCAGATGAACGACGGCAGCCTTGCCACCTGGATCTCCGGGGCCTGGGCGCCCGCCCAGCTCGGCGGGATCGCCCCGGGCACCAAGGGCAAGTGGGCCGTGGCGCCGCTGCCGGCCTGGACCGCCGGTGACAAGACCACCGGAATCTGGGGCGGCTCCGCCACGACCGTCACCTCGGACTCGAAGCACCCGGCCGAGGCGGCCCAGTTCGCCACCTGGCTCAACACCGACCAGGCGGCGGTCTCCGCGCAGGTCGAGCAGATCAACATCTACCCGGCCGCCACCTCCGGGCGTTCCCTGCCGATCCTGCAGAAGGCGCCCGCGTTCTTCCCGAACCAGCCCGATTTCAACGCCATCGTCAAGGACGTCGCCCCCTCGGCCCGCAGCTTCCCGATCTGGGGTCCGAACGTGACGGTCACCTTCCGCAGCTACACCGACTCCTTCAGCCAGGCGCTGCAGTCCGGCGGCAGCTTCGACGCGGCGCTCGACACGATGCAGCAGGCCACGGTGGCCGACATGAAGAAGCTGGGCTTCACCCTCGGCTAGGTCCTCCCCGGGGCCCGGACCACCGGTCCGGGCCCGCCCGGCCGCCCCTCGCCGACCCGGGACCCGCCGGTCCGGGGCTCGCGCGAGACGGGACCCGCCCGGCCGGTCCGGCACGAGACCGAGCCCTCCGACCACGACGCATGGAAGTGGGAGCATGACGACGACCGATCCGAGCCCCACACCCGCCCCGGCGGGCACCGCCGGTCGGGCGGGCACGAACGGTGACGCCGCCCCGGACACCGATCCCGCCGGCCGCGCCCCGACCGCCGGCGCCACCCCGCCCGGGTCCGCCCCCGCCCGCTCCGCCCGTCGCGGGCGACCGCGCGGCGGGCAGCGGCGCAGCGGGCTGCCGTACCTGCTGGTGCTGCCCGCGACGCTGCTGTTCGTGCTCTTCGTGCTGGCGCCGGGGCTCTACGCGGTGCTGCTGAGCTTCCAGAGTCGCAAGGTCACCGGAGGGCTGCTGGGGGCCGGCTCCAAGGTGGTCTTCGTCGGCCTGGACAACTACCGCAACGCGCTGGCCGACTCCGAACTCTGGGCGAGCCTGCTGCGCATGCTCGCGGTCGGGGCGATCACGATCCCGGGCACGGTCGGGCTGGCGCTGCTCTTCGCGCTGCTGCTGGACACCGCGCGGGCCCGGCTCACGAGGATCACCCGGCTGGCCATCTTCCTGCCGTACGCGGTGCCCGGCGTGATCGCCACGCTGCTCTGGGGCTTCATGTACCTGCCGGCCACCAGCCCGATCGGCGGCGACCACGTCAACTTCTTCGGCTCCGTGAGCGTCTTCTTCTCGGTGGCCAACATCGCCATCTGGGGCGCGGTCGGCTTCAACATGATCGTCATCTACACCGCGCTGCGCGCGCTGCCGCCCGAGATCTACGAGGCCGCCCGGATGGACGGCAGCTCGGAGCTGCAGATCGCGCTGCGGATCAAGGTGCCGCTGGTGGTCCCGGCGATCACCATGTGCACCCTGTTCACGGTGCTCGCCTCGCTCCAGCTCTTCAACGAGCCGAACACCCTCAAACCCCTCTCCAACGCGATCTCCTCCACCTGGGTGCCGCTGATGAAGGTCTACACCGACGCGTTCGTCAACTCGGACATCTACCAGGCCGCCGCCACCTCGACGCTGATCGCGGTGGCGGCCCTGGTCGTCTCGTTCGTCGCCGCGCGGGTCGTCTCCGCCCGGGTCTCGCTGGAGGAGAAGTGAGCAGCGTGAGCGGCGCGGTCACGGTACGGGCTTCCGCCGGCCGCCGGTCGTCCGACCGGGGCCGCATCGCGCTGCTGCCGACGGCGGCGCTGGTGCTCGGCGCGCTCTACTGCGTCGTACCGACGCTCTGGATCCTCGTCGCGGCGACGAAGTCCCGCGCGGACCTCTTCTCGACCGCGACCTACCTGCCGAGCCTCGACGGGTCGCTGTTCCGGAACATCCGGGACCTCTCCGCGTACGGGGACGGGATCTTCTGGCGCTGGATGCTGAACAGCTTCCTCTACGCCCTGGTCGGCGGGGTCCTCGCCTCGGCGGTCTCGGCCGCCACCGGGTACGCCCTGGCCAAGTACGCGTTCCACGGGCGCAAGCTGCTCTTCAACGTGATCCTCGCCGGGGTGCTGCTGCCGCAGATCGTGCTGGCGATCCCGCAGTACCTGCTGCTCTCCCACTTCGGGCTGACCGACAGCTTCGTGGCGGTGATCCTGCCCCAGCTGTTCAACCCGTACGGCATCTACCTGTGCCGGATCTACGCCGCCGCCTCGGTACCGGACTCGATGCTGGAGGCCGGCCGGATCGACGGCGCGGGCGAGTTCCGGCTCTTCTGGTCGGTCGGGCTGCGGCTCATGCTGCCCGGTCTGATCACCGTGTTCCTGCTCCAGTTCATCGTGATCTGGAACAACTTCCTGCTGCCGTTCGTGATGCTGACCAGCGACGACAAGTTCCCGCTCACGGTCGGGCTCTACAGCCTGCTGCGGCACGGCGCCGCCGAGGCGTCGCTCTACTCCCTGGTGATCACCGGGACGCTGCTCTCGGTGGTACCGGTGATCGCGCTCTTCCTCAGCCTCCAGCGGTACTGGCGGATCGACCTGGTCACCGGGGCGATCAAGTAGCCGCCCGGGGTCGGCGGCGGGCCGGTCGCCCGTCGCCCGACCCGGCCGGCCGTTCGAGCCCGTGACCTGCGGTTTCTCCGGCCGGTTAGGGTGGCCGGGTGGATCTGGTGCTGCACCTGCGGTACTTCCTCGCGGTCGCCGAGGAACTGCACTTCGGGCGGGCCGCCGCCCGGCTGCACATGTCGCAGCCGCCGCTGAGCCAGCGCATCCGCCGGCTGGAGCAGGAGTACGGCACCCCGCTGTTCGACCGCGGCGGCGGCCGGGTACGCCTCACCCCGGCCGGGGAGGTGCTGGTCGACGAGGCTCGCGAGATCGTGGCCCGGGTCGAGGCGTCCCGGTCGCTGGTGCGCCGCGCCGCCGCCGGCCGGGCCGGGGCGCTGCGGGCGGGGATCCCGCCGGACACCGCGGGCAGCGTGCTGGCGGTGCTCTCCACCGCGTTCGCCGCCGAGGAGCCGGAGGTACGGCTCGACCTCGTGGCGGCCACCACCAGCGCGCAGCTCGGGTTGCTGGACCGCGGCAGCCTCGACGTCGGGGTGCTGCACCACCCGGTGGACTCCGGGGAGCTGACGCTCGGACCGGTCGCCACCGTCGTGCCGGGGGTGGTGCTCTCCCGCCGGTCGCCGCTGGCCCGGCGTACCGAGGTGGCCCTGGCCGACCTGGCCGGGCACGGGCTCGTGCTCTTTCCCCGCGAGGACGCCCCCGGCCGGTACGACGAGACGCTGCTGGCCTGCCACCGGCACGGGTTCCGCCCGACCGGGGTCCGGCCCGCCCCCAACGCCGAGTTCCTGCTCGGGCTGGTCGCGGCGGGTCAGGAGGTCGCCTTCGACCAGGGCGCGGTCGCGCAGCGGGAGCCCCGCGTGGTGTGGCGCCCGCTGGCCGGCGCCCCGCTGGTCTGGCACGTCTCGGCGGCGTGGCCGGCCGCCGGCGCGCACCCGGCCGCGCCCCGGTTCGCCGAGGTCGTCGCCCGGGTGCTCCGGGACGCCAACCCGCCCGCGCCGAGCCCGTCCGCCGCGCAGCCGCCACCCTGGCACGTGGTGCACCCGCGACCCTGGAACGTGGTCTACCCCGAGCACACGCCGGCCGGTCGGGAGTCCGAGCACACGCCGGCCGGTCGGGATCCGGGCTAGGCGCGGAGCCGGTCCACCAGCAGCCGCGCGGCCTGCCCGATCGCGGCGTCCACGTCGGGCCGCCGGCTGCCCCAGCCGCCCGTGGTGAAGACCGCCATCGCGTACCGCCGCCCGTCGGGGAACGCGGCCACCCCGATCTCGTTGCGCACCCCGAGGATCGTGCCGGACTTCGCGGCCACCGCCACCTCGTCACCGAAGCCGGCGGCGAGCCGGTGCCAGGAGAGTTGCCGGCCCATCAGCTCCCGTACGTGCCGGCACGCCTGCGCCGGACCGGCCTCGTCGCGCCAGATCAGCGACAGCAGCCGGGTCATGTCGCGGGGCGTGGCGGAGTTGGTCCGGGCCGGGTCCAGCACGGCCAGCCGGGCGAGCCGCTCCGGCCCCAGGGTCGGGAAGAGCTTGGCGAACTCGGCGGCGTCGGCGGCCCCCACGTCGGCGAACATCGACTCGACCGACTGGCGGGGCCCGCCCCCGATGCGGGTCCGCACCAGCCCCAGCTCGGCGACGAGATCCTGCACGGTCTCCAGCCCGACCCGGCGCAGCAGCAGGTCGGCGGCGGTGTTGTCGCTCATCGAGAGGGCGAAGAGCGCCAGGTCGCGCCAGCTGATGTCGACCTCGTCGAAGCAGCCCGCCGTGCCGACCCCGCCGAGCCGGTCGGCGGCGCGGACCCGGGTCCGCTCGGCCGGGTCGAGCTGACCGGCCGCGGCCTGGCGGGCGTACTCGACGACCAGCAGGACCTTGAAGACCGAGGCGAGCACCACCGGCTCGTCCGCGCCGAGGCCCAGTTCGGCCCCGGCGTCGTCGACGTCCCGTACGTGCACGTGCCCGGTCACGCCGGCCGCCGCGAACCGGGCCGCGACCTCGTCGAGTTCGGCTGCCACCCGCACCCCCGTTCCCCGTTCGGCCCCCGATTGTCCCGCCGGGGAGGAACGGTGCCGGCGGCGGGTCAGCGCCGCAGCAGCCCGTTCAGCTCGGGGTAGTCCAGGGCGTCGGTGAGCGAGTCGTACGTGCCCGCGCCGAACGCCTCCTGGGCGGCGCGCCGGGCCACCGCGTACGCCGCCTGGGCGACCGCGGAGCCGAGGCTCACCCGGGCGACGCCGAGGTCGGCGAGGACCCGTACCGGCGGGGCGCCCGGGCCGGCCATCACGTTGACCGGCGCGGAGATCTCCTTGACCAGCGTGCCGATGGTCTCCGGGTCGACGACCCCCGGCACGAAGATGCCGTCGGCGCCCGCCGCCAGGTACGCCCCGGCGCGCTCCAGCGTCTCGGTCAGGTCGGCGCCGCCGCCGAGGTACGTGTCGATGCGCGCGTTGAGGAAGAGCGGCACGCCGGTGGCGTCGGCGGCGGCGCGGGCGGCGGCGATGCGGGCGCACTGGTCGGCGACCTCGCGCAGCGGCGCGCTCCCGCCGTGCCAGGCGTCCTCCAGGTTGACGCCGACCGCTCCGGCGGCCAGCACGGCGCGGATGGTCTCGGCGACGTCGTCGGGGGTCGCGCCGTAGCCGGACTCGATGTCGGCGCTGACCGGTACCGTCACCGCGTCGGCCACCCGCCGCACCAGCGCCACCGCGGCGTCCCGGTCGAGGGTGTCGCCGTCGGGCGTACCGAGGCTCCAGGCGACCCCGGCGCTGGTGGTGGCGACCGCGCGGGCCCCCGCGGCGGCGACGATGCCGGCGCTGGCCGCGTCCCAGGCGTTGACGAGGACCAGCGGCTGGTCACCGGTGTGCAGCGTACGGAAGAGCGTGGCCTGGGCCACCTGCTCGGTGGCGGTGATTGCGTGGTTGGTCATGACAGCAGTCTGGTCCGGCCCGCACGCCGGCCGTACTGTTTTAGTCCCAGCCGAATCCAGGGGGTTGCCGATGCCGGAATTGCGACACCTCGCCGGTCGGGTCTGGCTCTATCCGTACGACCCGGACCCCGGCAACGTCCAGGGCGGTGTGGCCGTCATCGCCCGGGACGGGGGCAGCGTGCTGGTCGACGCCGGCAACAGTCCGGACGCCGCCCGTCGGGTGGCGGCGGCGATCGAGATGGCGGGACTGCCGGCGCCCCGGCAACTGGTCTACACCCACCACCACTGGGACCATGTCTGGGGCGCCTGCGCCTGGCCGGATGTGGAGATCATCGGACATCGGGCGGGCGCCCGGATCCTGGCGGCGGAGGCCCGCCGGCCGTGGAGTCATCGGTACCTGCGGGAACAGGTCGAGGCCGAACCGCGACTCGGGCCGAGCTTCCGGGCCCGGGCCTGGGCGATGCCCTCCTGGGAGGGCTTCCGGGTGCTGCCGCCGCACACCGAGTTCGCCGACGTGCTGACCCTGCCGGGCGGGATCGAGGTACGCCACGTCGGCGGCGGGCACGCCGAGGATTCGGCGGTCGTGGCCGTACCGGACGAGGGGGTGCTCCTGGTCGGGGACAGCTTCTACCCGCCGCCGCTGCACCTGCGTGAACCCGACGACGGCTACGACCTACCGCTGCTGCGCCGGCTGCTGGACGAGATGCCGTCCGGTCCGTACGACTGGTACGTGGACAGCCACGGCGAGCCGCAGCGGGCCGACACGCTCCGGGAACTCCTGGCGCGTCCGAGCGCCTGATCAGGGTCACGACCTGCGGTTGGGCGGGCCGAGGTAGGGGAAGTTCGGCAGCATGTCGCCGTGCGGCTGGAGCCCGGTCGGCGGGATCTTGCCGTTGCTGAGCCACGCGAAGCGGTAGCTGAAGACGTCGTCGACGAGCGCCCGGCCGTTCGGATAGGCGGCGGGCTTGCTCCGGTCGTAGCGGAGGAGGTCGGGCAGGCACTGCATGGCGGTCTTCTTCGCCTCCTCCGGCGAGTAGCCGCCCTGCTCCAGCAGTTGGGACCACGGGCCGAGGTAGTTGGCCACGTCGTCGACGGGCTGCCGGGAGTTGTACCGGTTCTTCTCGCCGTCCGGGTTGATGAACGGGTTGATGGTCGGGTTCCCGCCCCGGTCCATCTGCTCCAGTACGCCGTCGCGGCGCCGGCTGATCGAGGCCCACACCCCGATGGTCGGGCCGCCGAGCAGGTCGGCGGGGACCTCCAGCGCGATGGAGTCGACGTCGTTGCCGGCGAAGTCGTCGTTCCCGGTCCATTTCATCCCGTGCAGGGCGCCCTCGACGTCGGCGAAGAACGGGTCGCTGCGCAGCCCGGCGAAGAGCCGGATCGGCCCGGGGTCGTCGATGAGGACGGGGTCGACCGTGCCGTCGAAGCTGACCGGGAAGGAGTCGGCGATCACCTGGCCGGCGGGCTCGGGCTGGCGGGCGTCGGCCCCGGTGGCGTACCAGGCGGTACCCGTCTGGCGGCCGTTGGCGTACTCGGAGAACGTGAACGTGAACGCGATGTCGGCGAGCGCGTCGCCGTCGGTGTCGATGTTGATCCGGAAGACCGCGCCGGGACAGAATTCCGGGCCGGTGGTGGCCGGCGGTACCGGCGGCGGGGCGACGGTCGGGTTGGCATCGATGATCAGTACGGTCCTGCCGGGGTCCTCGGTCGAGGTGAAGGCGTACAGGTCGGTGAGTTCGAGGCGGCGGTCGTCGCCGGGAAATCCCAGGTTGTCAGCGCTGAAGTGGTTGGACATGGTGGCTCCTTGACGGTCAAGGGGCGGAATGTCGGTCGCGCGGAGGGCGTCCGGCAGCGCCGTGTCGCCGCTGGGCGCGGCTGTTCGGCCTGGTCACGACGGCACGCTAGCGAGATTTCGGGCGGCCCGCGGGACGATTCACGGACTCGCGCCCGAGCGGGTGACGGAGGTGGCTCCGGTAGGGCCTCCATCCGGGTTCTGGCCGCGGCGATGCCTGGGCACTCGGTTCATGTCGTTGCCGCTTACACACGTACCGTGTGCAAAGCTGTGCGTGTGTCGACTCACGCAGCTACGCGGGCTGGCCTCATCGGTGTGGGCTACGAGGGCCAGGAGATCGGCCGCTTCGTCGCCCAACTGTGCGCGATGGGCGTCTCGCGGCTAGTCGACGTCCGGCTCACGCCCATATCGCGGAAGCGCGGGTTCAGCAAGACGGCCCTCGCCCAGGCGCTCGCAGACGCCGGCATCGTCTACGAGCACCGCCGCGAATTGGGGAATCCCAAGGCGAACCGGCCCGGGTTCACGGGGCCACCGGAGAAGCTGGCGGAGGCTCGCGCGGCATACGCCACGCTGCTCGCGCGCGTAGAGGCGGCGGAGGCACTCGACGCCGTGGTCGATGCCGGCCGACGAGAACTTGTCGCCCTGTTGTGCTTCGAGGCAGATCAGCGGAGTTGTCACCGAGAGGTCGTCTTGCAGGCGGCGCAGGAGCGCTTCGGGGCGGGCCCTTCCTCGCTGGGACCGAAAAAGCTTGGCTGTGTCGCGCGCACTTTCCAGCCCTTCCGCTGCTGCCACTCCTGCCGGCCTTGGCGGTAACGCGATTCGGGCCGAAGTGGTTACGGGTGGTTGCTGGGCAAGTCTCGCGATCAGCTCGACATCTGAACACTGTCCGTTTGGGCGTGATGACTGTCGGTTGGCCGACCGATCTGAGTGGTCGGATGTGCGAAAGGACACGAATCTGGCATTTTTAGGGGCGAATGTTTCATTCCCTGAAGCGCTGTGCGTCTTGGACGAAGTTCCCGTGTTGGCGGGCAGGAATCGCTCGAACTTTGTCCGGGGGCTGGCTCGGTTCCGGGTCAGGCGTGGCGGCGCAGGCCGTCCAGGGCCACGCCGAGGACGCGTTCGCGCTGGCTGGGCTCGACGAACTGGGTACCGGTGACGCCGCTGACCAGTCGCAGCACGTCGTCGAAGGTGACGTCGGTGCGTACCGCGCCGGCCTCCTGCGCGCGGCTCAGCAGCGGCTCGCCGGCGGCGTACATGGCGGTGCGGCAGCTGCGGAACATCTCCGAGTCGCGGTTGAGCGCCTCGTAGATGGCGCGCTTGGTGGCGCTGTAGCCGACGAAGCGGTGCAGCCAGCCGGCGAGCGCCTCCCACGGGGGAAGTTCGGCCAGGTCCTCGGCGGAGCGGCAGAGCGCCTCCACCTCGTCGACGTAGACGCTCTCGAAGAGGTCCTGGCGGGTGGGGAAGTGGCGGTAGAGCGTACCGATGCCGACGCCAGCCCGGCGGGCGATGTCCTCCAGCGACGCGTCCGTGCCGTTCTCGGCGAAGGCGTCGCGGGCCGCCGCGATCAGCTTCTCGTAGTTGCGCCGGGCGTCGACGCGCTTGGGCCGCCGCGAAAAGACCTCCGGCGCCTGGTCCGCGCTCGTCGTCATGGCGCGTCTCCCCTCACTCCGCTTCCGGCGTCACCGGGAGGCTCCCGGCGTGACCGCGAGGCTCCCGGCGTGACCACTGGTCGCTAATGACTGTATCCGCCCTCTTTCCGGAGGGTATCCTCCAGCTTACCTCGCTGCTCCGGCGCCGGTGGCAACGTGGCGGAGCCGGGTCAGGAGAGCCGGCTCAACCGCGCCTTGCGACGCAGGAGGGCCGACCTCGCGCGCCGGGCGTGGCGCAGGTTGACGACGGCCAGTACGCCCAGGGTGAGCACGACGACGACCAGTGCCGGCTCAAGCCTGTGCCGCAGGGTGGTGATGACCAGTGCCCCGGCGGTGAAGAGCAGCCACGCGCCCAGCCCGAGCCAGCCGGCGACCACGCGATCCTGGGCGTACAGCGGCGCCCGGCGGGTCAGCGCCCAGCCGCCGAACACGGCCCAGCACAGCCCGATCGCCACCAGCACCGCGAACGCCACCTCCGTGCGCGGCGGCAATCCCGGCTCGGTCAGCCAGAGCAGTCCGACCAGGCCGCTCCCGGCCAGTCCGGTGAGGGTCAGCGTCACGTAGCCGACCCGTCGCCGCAGCGACAACGGCGCGTCGAGCCGCTCGAGTACGTCTTCCGGCGTCATCCTTCGTACCCCTTTCGCACCAGTTCGTCGCGCAACAATCCGCGCGCCCGGTTGAGCCGCGACTTCACGGTGCCGACCGGAACGGCGCAGATCTGTGCGCACGCGTCCAGCGGCAGGTCTTCGAGATAGAAGAGCATCAGCACTTCCCGTTCCCGTGCCGGGAGCGCCGCCAGCGCGACCCCCAGCGTCTCCCGGTCGACGACCGCCTCCGCCTCGTCCCCGCCGGGTACGTCGTCGACCAGCTCCGGTTCCGGACGCGCGTACGCGTCCCGAAGTCGGTTCATCACGGCCCGGCGGGCGACGGTGAACAGCCACGGGGCGAACCGGTCCGGCTGCCGGAGTCCGGGCAGCCCCTTGAAGACGGCCAGCCAGACCTCCTGCACCACGTCGTCGTCGGGGCCGGCGAGCATTCGCCCGACGTATCGCTCGACCGCCCCGTGCCAGGTCCGGACCAGCTCGGCGAACGCCTCCCGCTCGCCCAACTGGCAGCGAACCACCAGCAACTCATCGCTCATCTGCCCTCCTTCGCATGTTCAGTCGCCGCGCATGCCCTGGAGGTTCATCCGCGCGCCGGGCCGGGGCGCCGGACGGGTGCGCGGACCCGTCCGGGCGGGGAGGGTGGGGTAACTCGTTCTCTAGCTAGGGCTTGGTAGAGTACGACCATGTCCGCACCACGGATGACCCTACCCACGCAGTTGGTCCTGCGTACGCTGCTGGAGCGCCCGACCCACGAGTTCTACGGCCTGGAGATCTGCTCGGCCGCCGGGCTGGCCAGCGGCACGATCCACCCGATCCTGGCGAGGCTGGAACGGCTCGGCTGGCTGCGGTCCCGGTGGGAGGAGCTGGACCCGCACGAGGCGGGGCGTCCCCGCCGTCGCTACTACAGCCTCACGGCCGACGGGGCCGAGCAGGCCCGCGTCGCGCTGGCGCGGGCGCACACCACGGCCCGTACGCTCGGCGCACTGCGACCCGATCTCGCCGGGGGGAACGCGTGACCGCCCCGGGCCGCGAGCCCTCGTCCGCCCCGCGCCCGCCGCGTGGCGACGCGGCTGCCGACCCGTTGCGGAACGACGCCGTGAACAGCGAGCAGGTGCTGGTCCGGGTCCTGACCGCCCTGGAGACGGCGAGCGCCCGTGGCGTCCCGCTGCCCCGCCGGGTGCCGTCCGGCCCCCTGCCGCGCCGCGTTCCCGGGGGCTACTCGCTGCCGCGACGGTCCGGGTTCGAGGGACCGCCGCTGACGCCCGTCCGCAACCCCGTCGCCATCGGCGAGAACGCCGCCGGCTACCTGCGGGGCTGGCGGCTCGGGCGGGCCGCCCTGCGGGTCCACGGACCCGGTCGGCTGGCGGCCGAGGGCGTGGTGGGCACCGCCCCGCCGGCGGCGCCGCCCCGCGAGATCTGGCGGCGTCGGAGCGCCGTACGCATCCGGTCGGCGGCGACGCGCCTGGTCGGCCTGGTGGTACGGATCCTGCCCGAGGCGGAGCAGCCACGGTACAGCGAGGAGTTCCGGGCCGAGCTGAGCGGCCTGACCGGGCGGCACCAGTTGGCCTACGCCGCCCGGCTGCTGCTCTCGGCCCCGGCGCTGCGCCGGAGCCTCCGCGAGGAACTGCGCGGCGACGCGACGAGGACGAGGTGAGCCGTGTCGGCGAGCAGGGTCGGGGCGGCCCTCGTCGGCGGTGGCGGCGTGGTCTCGGCCCTCGCCACGGTCGGCTGGCCCGCGCTGGTGCTGATGGCGGCGATGACCGTGACGGCCGTCGTCGCGATGTGCTGGGTGCTCAACGACCGCGACCGGCCCAGGCGGCTGGCTCTGCTCATCGCCGCGTGGCGGGGCCAGCGCCCCGGGTCGACCGGCGGGCGGCGCGCGCGGTAGACCGGTGCCCGCCGGCCGTCCCGGCTCAGACGAGGACCGCGCCGCCGTCCACGAGGATCGCGGTACCGGTCGCCATCGGCTGCTCCATCGCGTAGACGTACGAGAGCGCGACGTCCGCCGGCTCGCCCACCCGGCGTACCGGCAGCCCGGCGGCGATGCCCTCGTACATCGCCTCGGCCTGGTCGGCCGGCATGCCCGCCCAGAGCGGGCTGCGGGTGACCCCGGGGACCACCACGTTGACCCGGATCGGCGCGAGTTCGAGCGCCAGCTCCCGGGCCAGCGCCTCCATCGCCCCGCAGAGGCTGGCCGGTGCCGCCCAGCCGGGCCCCGGGCGCCGGCCCGCGTTGCCGCCGGTCAGGACGATCGACCCGGTCTCGCGCAGGGCGTTGGCGATGGTCACCGCCCGGATCACGGCGAGCGCGCCGAAGTACCGGGTCTCCCAGAAGCTCTTCGCGACCTCGGTGGTGAGGTCCGGGAGCATGGTGAGCTGCAGCGGTTCCCCGGCGGTGTAGACCAGGTGGTCGATCGGGCCCGCCTGCGCGACCAGCCGCTCGACCGACTCGGGGTTGCCGAGGTCGACGGTGGTGCCCTCCGCGACGTTGGGCAGGCTGTCCAGCGCCCGGTCGACGCTGGTGTTGCTGCGGGAGGCGACGATCGGGGTGGCTCCGCGCGCGGCGACGGCCTGGGCGACCGCGAGGCCGAGTCCGGAGGTACCGCCGACGATGAGGACACGGGCGTCCTGGAGTGTCATCAGTTGACCTTTCCCTTTCGGTTGCGGTTCAACCTTTGCTCCGGGGCGTACGCGCTGGCCAAGACCTCTTTGTGGCACAGTTGATACCCGTCGGGTATGAGGGAAGGTCGGGAGCGGATGCCGGACGATCTCGATCTGCGCAAGGTGCGCTACTTCCTGGCCGTGGCCGAGGAGTTGAGCTTCGTCCGGGCGGCCGAGCGGCTGCACATCGCCCAGCCGGTGCTGACCCGGCAGATCAAGGCGCTGGAGCGCGAACTCGGCGCCGCGCTCTTCGCCCGCTCGACCCGGGGCACCGCGCTGACGCCCGCCGGGGCGCGGTTCGTCGACGAGGCCCGGACCGTCCTCCGCTCGGCCACCGCCGCCCAGCGCCGGGTACGCCAGGCCGCCCGCGGCGACGCGAGGCTGACGATCGGTTTCATGCCCGGCATCCTGCCCACCGCCACGGTACGGGCACTGCGGGAACGGTTCCCGCAGCTGACGGTCGAGGTGGTCCGGACCTCCTGGGACGACCAGGTCGAGATGGTGCTCGACGGTCGGATCGACGCGAGCTTCGTACGCTTCCCGATCGATCCGCGCGGGCTCACCGTGATCCCGCTCTACACCGAGCCCCGGGTGGTCGTCCTGCCGGCCGGGCACCCGCTCGCCGCCCGCCCGACCGTGACCCTGGCCGAGCTGGCCGCGCTGGAGCTGCTCCAGGACCCGCAGGCGGTGCCCGAGTGGCGGGGCAGGGTGGTGTCCGGCTCGGCGGTCCGTCCCGGCGCACCGCCACCGCCCCGCGCCCGTACCGTCGAGGAGAAGCTGGAACTGGTCGCGGGCGAGCGCGGGGTGGTGGTCCTGCCCGAGTCCACGGCGCACTTCTACCACCGCCCGGACGTGGTCTGCCGCCCGGTGGAGGGGCTGGAGCCGAACCAGGTCGCCCTGGTCTACGAGGCGAATCGGCAGACCGTGGAGCTGCGCGCGATGGCGGAGATCGTCCGCGCCGGATAGCCCGCCCTGGGCCGCGGGTGGTCGCGGTCCACGCGTACCCAGCTGGACAGTTCGTCGCCGGTCCGGAAGTCGGTGGCGACGACCTGGGCGGCGTGACTGCCATGGTGGCCCCCGCCAGGGGGTAAATGCCACCAAACCGCTTAGACTACGCACACCGCGTGTATATGGGCGCGGAGTCACGCGGTGTTCGGTCCGGGTCGGCCTGGTGAGTCCTCGTCGGGCGGCGCCCGATCAGAGCGCTTCAACTGGCGGGGGACGTCTGGCCGGCCGACGACTCGCCGTTCGACGGGTGGTACGGAGCCCCGAAGGGCTCTCCGCCGATGGCAAGTACCGCGTCGTGGACGAGTCGCTTCATGTCGTCGCGCGAGTGGCGGAGCCGGGCCAGCCGCTCGCTGAGTTCGTCCCGGAGGGTGTTCCTGGTGGCGGCCCGGTCGACGGCGATGGCGAGTTGGGTGTGCGCGTGCTGCAACCAGCCTTTGAACTCGTACAGATCGGTTCTGAACCGCTTCCATGCCTCGAAGAGTTGCCATTCGGCGTACTCGGGCCGCTCGTCGTGCAGGTAGCCGCTGAGGAGGCTGGCCTCCCAGTGCCGATCCGAGTTGTCGACTTGAAGGATGTCGAAGGTGACCTGTTCGCCGGCGACGACGGCCGTGCCCGCCGTCTCGGCCGACCTCAGCGCGTCCCGGCTGACGAGGATCAGCCCGGACGCCGCCTCCTCCATCCGCCGGATGAAGCGTGCCGAGAAGAACTCTTCGCGGTGCTGGCGGTCTACCTTGCGTCGGATTCGTTCGGTAACCCACGGCGTCACCAAGGTCGCGAAGCTGCCCAGGGCGGCACCGGTCAGCCCCGCTATCACCTCTGACGAGAGCATGAGGAAATTGTGTGGGTGCCGCGCAACTCATACTCGGTCACGTCGGGCCACTGCCCATCTCGGCTTCGGCCGGTGGCCCAACACCGGGCCCTCGTGGAAGTTCCAATTCGCTCGTTCCGCTCCACACCGAATTCGATGTGCCAACACCTTTGACGATGTGGAGAAAAAGAGCTTCCGACTCGCGCGCCGCCCGGTACCCGGACGATCGGGAGCTGCACGTACCCGTCGGGGAGCTGAGCCGTGGGCTATGCCTCCTACTGTTGGTAGGTGCTGAGGAACGCGCCGAGGCGGCCAACAGCGTCGCGCAGCACGTCGGTGGGGGCGAGAAAGACCAGGCGCAGGTAGTTCGGCTCGTCGATGTTGAAACCGGTGCCGTGCGAAAACAGGAGGTGCTGCTGCTCCAGCAGATCGACCACGAGTCGCTCGTCATCGTGGATCTTGTAGAAGGCCGGGTCCAGGCGGGCGAACAGGTAGAGCGCACCGGGCGGCTTGACGCAGTCGATGCCGGGGATCGCGGTCAGCTCGCGCCAGGCCAGCTCGCGCTGCTCGTACAGCCGGCCGCCGGGCCGGATCAGCGCCTCGATGCTCTGATAGCCGCCGAGCGCGGTCTGCACCGCGTGCTGGGCCGGCACGTTCGGGCACAGCCGCATGTTCGCCAGCAGCTGCAGGCCGTCCAGGTAGTCGGTGCTCCGGCCGGCGAAGCCGCTGACCGCCAGCCAGCCGGAGCGGAAGCCCGGCCGCCCGGTACGTCTTCGAGAGCCCGCCCATGCTCACGATCGGCACGTCCGGGGCGAGCGCGGCCAGGGTGTGGTGCTCCGCCCCGTCGTACAAGATCTTGTCGTAGATCTCGTCCGCGAAGACCAGCAGGTCGTAGCGGCGGGCCAGCTCCAGCATGCCGAGCAGCGTCTCGCGGCTGTACACCGCGCCGGTCGGGTTGTTCGGGTTGATGATCACCCTGGCCCGGGTGTGCTCGGTGATCTGCGCCGCCACGTGTTACAGATCGGGCATCCACCCGGCGCTCTCGTCACAGCGGTAGTGCACGGCCCGGCCGCCGCAGAGCGTCACCGCACCGGTCCAGAGCGGGTAGTCCGGGCTCGGTACCAGCACCTCGTCACCGTTGTCGAGCAGTGCCTGTACGGCCAGCACGATGAGTTCGGAGACGCCGTTGCCGAGCATCACGTCGTCCGGCTGCACGCTGGTGACGCCCTGGTTCTGGTAGTACTGCGCCACCGCGACCCGGGCCGAGTAGATGCCGCGGTCAGGCGGTCGCGGCCAGGGGGCGGAAGCGGGCGGGAACCCAGGCGTACCCGCCGCTGGCGCGTCGCAGGTGGCCGATACCGGGAAAGGGCAGATGGGCCGCCGCCACCCACCAGCGGTGCGCGGTGACCAGGTCGAACACCTCGCTCCGGGCGCGTACGGCGAGGTCCGGTGGTCGGCCCGGCTGGCCCGGCCAGGTCGGACCAGTCCCCGTCCCGCCGCGCCGGAACGGGTACGCCCCGCCGTCCAGGCCCTCGTCGACGGGGTGGCGAACCAGGCGGCGATCATCGTGGGACGGCGAACCGATGTGCTGGCCGGCAACCGGCTCGGCTACGCCCTGTGGGGGCTGCCCGCGCCGGACGGCACGGCCGGCCAACCCCGGCCGAACCTCGCGCGGATCACCTTTCTCGACCCGGCGGCCCGGGACCTCTTCCCGGACTGGGAAGCGCAGGCGAGGGAGATCGCCGCGTACCTACGCCACGCCGCAGCCCAGTACCCGGACGACCGGGAGCTGCACGAACTCGTCGGGGAGTTGAGCGTACGCAGCCCGGACTTCGTCCGGATCTGGTCCGAGCACCCGGTCAGCGACTGCCCGCACTCGGTGCGCGAATACCGCCATCCGCAGGTCGGCAGCACGGTGCTGAACGAGGAGGTGGTCCGGCTGACCGACGAACCGGGGGCGCGGATCATCTTCAGCGGCGCGGAGGACGGCACGCGGTCGGCGGACCGGCTGCGTCTGCTCGGCACGGTCGGCTGACCGGCTGCGTCTGCTCGGTACGGTCAGCCGACCAGCGGGCCGGCGTACTCGCCGGCCCGCCGATCGGGTGGTCCCGGTTGGCGCGTCAGTCCCGCTTGACCAGGCCGAGGAAGGCCCGCCACGCGCCGGGGGAGAAGGCCAGCGTGCCGCCGTCGCGGTCCTTGCTGTCGCGTACGGCGACGACGCCGGGAAGGTTCTTCGCCACCTCGACGCAGGCCGAGCCGCCGTTGTCGCTGCGGCTCGACTTGCGCCAGACGGCGCCGGTCAGGTCCATGTTTTCGCCACTTCCCGGATGAGGTCGAGCGTCGCCCGGCGGGGCAACGCGTCGCTACGAAGTTTCTCCCAGCGGGTCTGGAGGCTGTCAATGTCGTCGGCGCGGACGGTGATGTAAGCGCGCAGTGCGCTGTCCAGGTGGGCCGCCTGGCCCTCCGGGCCCTTGGCGAGGATGAACCCGCCGGCCAGCCCGGCGTGCATGCCGACCTCGGCGGGAACCACGTGCAGGCGGACGTGCGGGAGCTGCCCAATTTTGCCCAGATGCTCGAACTGCTCGACCATCACCGCGGGCGGGGCGAGCGGCCGGCGCAGCACGCCCTCGTCGATCACCGCCACGAAGGTCGGCGGCTGCTCCCGGGTCAGGATCGACTGCCGCTCCATCCGGGACGCCAGCCGCTGGTTGATCACGTCGGGGTCGGCGAGGACGCCGCCGCTGAGCACCGCGCGGGCGTACGCCTCGGTCTGCAACAGGCCGGGGAGAAACGTCGGCTCGAACCAGCGGAGCAGCGTCGCCCGCCGCTCGATCTCGATCCACTCGCGCAGCCAGGCGGGCGCGGCGTCCTCGATCAGGTCTTTCCACATGCGCCGGAACAGCTCGCCGGTATCGAAGGCCAGGTCGACGGCCTCCAGGAAGTCGTCCTTCGGCGGGCGGTTGCCCAGCTCCACGGCGCTGACGTGCGAGCCGGAGAAGTTGATGCGCTTGCCCAGCTCCTCCTGGGTGAGCCGGGCGCCCTCCCGCCGCCGTCGCAGCTCGCGCAGGAAGAACTCGTAGGGGGTCATGGACACGGGTCTCACCCTTTCTCCGGGTTGGGCGATCGTCTCTTTGCGAGGGCTGCGCGTTCCCCCCGGCTCTCCGAAATCGCCCGCACGGCGGCGAACGCTCGCTGACCAGGGGTTTTCGGTTCCGAACGTAGTCGGTTGGCTGCACTGTGTCAGCAGCGGAACCGTTCGGATCTGTCGCACCGCAAAGACGGGCGGGACCGCCGTGGGCGTCGCTCCGGTTGAAGGGGTCCGGGGCGGCGCCCCTTCCAGGACGGGTCGACTGTGGGAGGGGTGTGTCGATGTCGGATGCCGCCGGGGTGGGTTCGCAGGATCCGTCGGAGTTGCCGGTGGGGCGGCGGGTGGCGTACTGGCGGGTGCGGCGGGGGATGACGCAGCAGATGTTGGCGGATCGGTTGGACCGGTCGAAGAGTTGGTTGGACAAGGTGGAGCGGGGGGTGCGGCGGTTGGATCGGGTGTCGGTGTTGCACGAGATCGCCCGGGTGTTGGAGATCCCCGTCGACCAGCTGCTACGCGGTGCCGGCGACGCCGAGCGGGCCGGTCGCGGGGCCGGGGTGGGTGGGGTGGAGGGGGTGCGGGCGGCGTTGGCCCGGTACACCTCGATCGCGGCGTATCTGGGTGCGGAGGTGACACCGCCGGATCTGGCCGAGTTGGGTAAGGCGGTGAACCACGCGTGGCTGAGTTTTCAGCATGGTGGGCACGACCGGTTGGTGCGGATGCTGCCGGCGCTGTTGGCGGACGCGCAGGCCGCCGACGGCCATCACCGGGGTGGTGAGGGGGCGGGGCGGGCGGCGCACCTGTTGGGGCAGGTGTATCAGGTGGCGTCGTCGGTGTTGCGGAAGTTGGGGGAGGGTGAGTTGGCGTGGTTCGCGGCGGATCGGGCGGCGGCGGTGTCGATCCGGGCGGACGACCCGCTGCTGGTGGGGTTGGCGGCGAGTCGGGCGGGCAACGCCCTGCTGGCGCTCGACCGCCCCCGCGCGGCCCTCGAAGCGCAGGTGACGGCGGCGAACCGGCTGGCGCCGGCCGACGCGGGGGAGGCGACTCCGCAGCGGTTGTCGGTGTACGGGTCGCTGCTGCTGCAGGGGGCGATGGCCGCCGCGCACCTGGGTGACCACAGTGGCGTGGCCGATCTGGTTCGCGAGGCGGGGCACGTCGCCGCCGCGCTCGGCGGGGATCGCAACGACTACTGGACGAGTTTCGGGCCGACGAACCTGCGGTTGCACGTGGTGGCGGCGAGCGTGGAGTTGGGGGAGGCGGGGGACGCGATCGAGGCGGCCGAGGGGTTGGACCCGGCTGGGTTCGGGGCGTTGGTGCCGGAGCGGCGGGCGCAGCATCTGCTGGACCTGGCCCGCGCCCACAATCTGGCCAACCGGCCCGACCGGGCGGTTGCGCTGCTGCTGGCGGCCGAACGGCTCGCCCCGGCCGAGGTCCGGCACCGACCGGTCGCGCACGCGGCGCTGCGCGACGCCGCTCGGCGGGTACGCGGGAAGCTTCCCGGCCCTCTCGCGGACCTGGCCCGACGCGCCCGCATCGACCCGCTGTAGGCCGCGTTTCACAAGGACCGGCCGGCCGCCCGTACGAAACGCGGCCTAACGCGGCAGGGTGAGGATTTCGGCCCCGTCGTCGGTGATGGCGATCGTGTGCTCGCTGTGCGCCGTCCGGCAGCCCGTCGCGCTCCGGAGCGTCCAGCCGTCGGCATCGGTGACCAGCTTGTCGGTGTCCGCCATGATCCACGGCTCCAGCGCCAGCAGCAGCCCGGGGCGCAGCCGGTAGCCGCGACCCGGCCGCCCCGTGTTCGGCACGTGCGGGTCCTGGTGCATCGTCGACCCGACGCCGTGACCGCCGAACTCGGTGTTGACCGAATATCCCGCCTCGTTGAGGACCGTGCCGATGGCGTGTGAGATGTCGCCGATCCGGGCCCCCGGTCCGGCCGCGGCTATCCCCGCCCGCAGTGCGCGCTCCGTCGCGCTGATCAACGCGACGCTCTCCGGCGGCTTCGAGTCGCCCACGATGAAGCTGACGGCCGAGTCGGCGACCACGCCGCCCTTGGCGACGGCGAGGTCGAGCGTCAGCAGGTCGCCGTCGGCGAGCGGGTAGTCGTGCGGGAGTCCGTGCAGTACCGCGTCGTTGACCGACGTGCAGATGTAGTGGCCGAACGGTCCGCGCCCGAAGGACGGCTCGTAGTCGACGTAGCAGGACTGCGCCCCGGCCTCGATGATCATGGCCTGGGCCCACCGGTCGATATCCAGCAGGTTCGTACCGACCGTGCTGCGGCTCTTCAGGGTCTGCAGGATGCCGGCGACCAGGGCGCCTGCCTCCCGGGCTCGGGGCAGGTCGGTGGGGTCCAGGATCTCGATCATCGGGGTGCCTTACTCGTACGCCAATAAGTATCCCGGCCATATTATCCCGGTACTAGAATCGGTGCCATGGTCAGGTTGCCGCTTACGCCCGCGGAGGTCGAGCGCGGACAGCGCCTCGGCGCGCTCCTGCGTCGCGCCCGGGGAGAGCGCTCGATGCTCGGTACCGCGCTGGCCGCGGGTGTCTCGCCGGAGACCCTTCGGAAGATCGAGTCCGGCCGCGTGGCCACCCCCGCCTTCTCGACCATCGCCGCCATCGCCGACGTCCTCGGCCTCTCCCTCGACGCGGTCTGGTCGGAGATCAACCAGTCGGCCCCCGGGGTCGAACTCGCACGATCAGGCCCCGCCGCGGGCGAGCGGCTGGCCTCGTAGGTCTCCACCCGCCACCGGGGCCAGCTGTTTCCGCCCTCCGACATCGGAGGAAATTCCCCGGGTCGGCATGCAAGGTTCTCCGCGCCGCTGAGGTCTATGTCAGCGGAGGGAGGATCGATGGACGAATCCGCCGAGCGGGAGTTCACCGCGTTCGTCACCGAACGCGGTCACGTCCTGCTCCGGGTCGCGTACGCGCTGACCGGGAACCGGCAGGCAGCGGAGGACCTGCTGCAGACGGCCCTGGCGAAGACGGCGCTCCGGTGGACCAGGATCGAGCACGGCGCCGAGATGTACGTGCGCAAGGTTCTCTACCACGACCACGTCTCGCGCTGGCAGCGGCTGCGGCGCCTGCGTGAGGTCCCGGTCGAGACACCGCCGGAGCAGGGCGCGCGTGGCGACCTGTCCCGCGAGGTGGCGGACCGGATCGCCGTACACGGGGCGCTGCTGCGGCTGCCGCCCCGGCAACGGGCCGTGCTGGTGCTGCGGTACCTCGAAGACCTCAGCGAGAAGCAGGTCGCCCAGGTGCTCGGCTGCTCACCGGGAACGGTGGCGAGCCAGGCATCCCGGGCGCTCGCCCGACTTCGCGAGCTGATCGCCGGCCAGGGCCTGCTGGCACCCGACGACGCCGACCTGGAGGTCATCAGATGAGTGCGGAGAGACTCGAACAGGCCCTGCGCCACCTCGGCGAGGACCTGCCGTACACCAACCTGGCGCAGGGGGCGCTGCGGCAGAGCCGGCGGATGCGCCTGCGCCGAAACGTCCTCGGCGGAGTCGGCGCGGTCGTGGCGCTCGCGGCGATCGCCGTACCGTTCGGCTTCGTCGACCGCTCGGCGCCCGCGCCCGCGGCCGGACCGGGCGCCTCGGCCGGTACGCCGTCGAGCGCCACGCCCTCGACCGGCGCCTCCGTCGGCCCGTCGCTGGCCGCCACCCCGTTCGCGCCCAAGCCGGCGCCCCCCGGCTCGGTGGCGCTGCCCGGCGGCGTTTACGTCGCCAGCGCCAGCAACGAATCGGGGAGCAAGATCTACGACCCGAGGCAGCACGGGTACCGCTCGTCCGGCCACCCGCAGGCGTGGGCGTCGCCGGACGGGAAGCTCGCCGTCGTCGCCGACCGGAACCACCGGCTCGGCATCCTCGACCCGGCCACCAACGCCGTACGCTGGATCGCCGGCTCGAAGCTCGACATCGGCCGTCCACAGTGGTCGGGCGACGGCCGGCAGGTGGTCTTCGCCGGACCGGGCCGCGACCAGGGGACGCTCGGCATCGTCGTGGTCGACGTGGCGACCGCCAAGGCCCGCACGATCCAGCCGGCGGTGCCCTGCGTCGAACTCTGCCAGCCGAGCTGGCTGCCCGGCGACACCGAGGTCGGGCTGCCGCAGGTGAGCCAGCCACGCGCCGTGCTACAGGCGTACGCGGTCGCCGACGGTCGCGCCCGCGCCGTGCCGCTACCGGGGGCGGTACAGACCGGCGACGCCTGGTCACCCGACGGGCGGTACGTCGTCGCCGAGATCTCGGACGACGGCGACTTCGGGATCGGGATCGTCGAGCGGGCCACCGGCACCGTGACCGCGAGGCTCGACCTCGGGCAGGGCGAACAGGTCCAGGCCCGGGATGTCGTCTGGGCCACCGCGGACCGGATCGTCGGCGCGACGGCCCGGGAACTCGTCGTCTACTCGGCCGAGGGCAAGGAACTGGACCGCATCCCGCTGCCGTCCGCGCTGCGCGGCGACCAGCTCCAACTCGCCTTCGCGCGCCCCTGACGCGCGAATCCGTTTCATCCGGCGCGGCCCGGCGCCGAACCCCGCCGGGCCGCGCGAATCCCGCTCATCCGGCCCGGCGCCGAATACCGCCGGGCCGCCCCACCACGTGCCATCCGCGAGAAGGAGAACGACAACCAGTGGTATCCACACGCAGCCGGCTCGGCCGGGCCGCCCTGGCGGGGCTCGTCGCCGTCGCGGCCGGCGCGGCCGGGTCGACGCCCGCGACCGCCGGCCCGGTGCCGGCGACCGCCGCCCCGCCGGCCCGGTCGGAACAGCAGGCCGTACGGACCGTCACCCTGATCACCGGCGACCGGATCCGCGCCTTCGGCGACGGCCCCGACCGGGTGGAGTTCCTGCCCGGCCCGGACCGGCGGGGGATGACGTACCTGACCAGCCGGACGCCGGACGGGCTCAGCCTCATCCCGGCCGACGCGGTACGCCTGGTCCGCGAGGGCCGGCTCGACCCCCGGCTCTTCAACGTCACCACCCTGCTCAGGTTCGGCTACGACGACCGGCGGCCCGAACTGCCGCTGCTGATGACGTACGACGGACAGCAGGCGCGGGCGGCGGCCACCGGCACCGCCACGGCGGCCGGCGCGCGGGTGACCCGGCAACTCCCGGCCGTACGCGGAATGGCGCTGGCGGTCCCCCGCGCCCGCGCCGCGACCACCTGGACCGGGCTGACCACCGGCGGCGGGCAGCGCCGGCTACGCGACGGCGTCGGCCGGGTGTGGCTCGACGGGATCCGGCGGCCGGCGCTCGACCACAGCGTGCCGCAGGTCGGCGCGCCCGCCGCGTGGCAGGCCGGCTACGACGGCTCCGGGGTCAAGGTGGCGGTGCTGGACAGCGGCATCGACGTGAACCACCCCGACCTGACCGGCAAGATCGCCGCCGTCGCGAACTTCACCGAGGGTATGGAGGACGACCGCGACCTGGTCGGCCACGGCACGCACGTCGCCGCGACCATCGCGGGCGGCACGATCGGCGGCGGGTACCCGGGCGTGGCGCCCGGCGCGAAGCTCCTCGACGGCAAGGTGTGCGTCGTCGACGGCTGCGCGGACTCGTGGATTCTCGCCGGCATGCAGTGGGCGGTGGAGAACGGCGCCCGCGTGGTGAACCTCAGCATCGGCGGGCCCGACGCACCCGACACCGACCCGGTGGAGCAGGCCATCGACGACCTGTCGGCGCAGCACGGGACGCTGTTCGTGGTCGCCGCCGGCAACGACGGCGAGAAGTCCACCGTCAACTCGCCGGCCAGCGCCGACGCGGCGCTCGCCGTCGGCGCGGTCGACGACCAGGACGCGCTGGCCCCCTTCTCCAGCCGAGGACCCCGCGTCGGCGACGGGGCGGTCAAGCCCGACCTGACCGCCCCGGGGGTCGGCATCACCGCGGCCCGCAGCGCGGACGCGCCCATCGGCACGCCCGGCGACAGCCACGTCAGCATGTCGGGTACCTCGATGGCGACCCCGCACGTGGCCGGCGCCGCCGCCATCCTGGCCCAGCAGCACCCGGACTGGTCCGGTGCGCAGCTCAAGGCGGCGCTGACCAGCTCGACCGCGCCGCGCGCCGACCTCGACCCGTTCGCGCAGGGCACGGGTCGGCTCGACGTGGCGCGGGCGGTCCGCCAGCCGGTCCGCTCCGACTCGGGCGCGGTCAACTTCGGCCGGATGCTCTGGCCGCACACCGACGACAAGCCGACTACCCAGGTCGTCACGTACCGCAACAGCGGGTCCGTGGCGGTCAGCCTGAACCTCGAACTGGCGATCACCGGCCCGGACGGCAAGCCCGCGCCGGCCGGCATGTTCACCCTGGCCGCCCCCTCGGTCACCGTCCCGGCGGGCGGTCAGGTCGAGGTGCCGGTGACGGTCGACACCCGGATCACCGGCGCCGACGGTCAGTACGCCGGTTACCTGCGGGCCACCGCCGACGGTGTCCTCGTCAACACCCCGGTCGTCGTCGAGCGGGAGGTCGAGAGCTACGACCTCACCCTGGTGCACCTGGACCGCACCGGAGCCTCGGCCGCCGACTACGGCACCTCGGTCTTCCGCTGGGACGCGCCCGACTACGTCCAGCCGTCCGGAGCGGACGGCAAGAATCCGGTGGTACGGCTCCCGAAGGCCGCCTACGTGCTGACCTCGTGGATCGTGAGCGGGGAGGGGGCCGACGCGCAGATCGCGGTGCTGGCCCAGCCCCGGCTGGTGCTCGACCACGACCAGACCGTCACCCTGGACGCCCGGAGCGCGCAGCCGGTCGTGGTGACGGTGCCCGACCCGACGGCCAGGGAACTGTTCCTCCAGGTCGACGGCGCCGCCGAGCTGGCGTACGGCTACCTGATCTTCGGCGCCACGACGTTCGACGGGTACGGCCACGTCCTCACCGGACGGGTCGGCCCCGACACCACGGCCGACGGCTTCGTCACCACGGTCGGCGCCACCTACGCCCAGCTCGACGCCGAGGGGTTCGCCCACGACACGTACAACCTGCGGTGGCTGGTGGACGGCCGGGTGCCGACCGGGTTCCGGCGTACCGTCGCCCGCGCCGAGCTGGCCGAGGTGCGGATGGACCAGGGCCAGCAGCAGCCCGGCACCACGGGCGTGGTGGGAGCCCGGTCCGAGATCCCGGGCGAGTACGAGCAGAGCCTCTCCCGGGTCGTGCCGGTCACGCTGCCCGGCACCCGGGTCGACTACCACAACGCCGACGGCGGGGTGCGGTGGGTGAAGGACCTGGAGGAGGTCGTCGTCCCGCCCGACGGCGGGTGGCCCGAGTTCGTCGCCGCTCTCACCTCGCCGCTCACCCGGTACGTGGCCGGCCGGACCTACTCCGAGCGGTGGAACCGCGGGGTCTTCGGCCCGGCCTTCCCGACCCCGCCGCGCGACCCCCGGCTCTGGATCACCCGGAGCGGGGACACGCTTGAGGTCGAACCGCCGCTCTACGGCGACGTCGGCGGGCGCGAGGGCGGCGCGACGAGCACCCAGACGTACACGCTGTACCGCGACGGGGTGAAGTTCGCCACGTCCGAGCCGCCGTTCCCCAGCTTCACCCTCCCGCCCGAGCCGGCGACCTACCGGCTGGAGGTGACCGCCGACCGGCCGGCGGCGGCCCGGCTCTCCACCCGCACCCGGGTCGCCTGGACCTTCCGTTCCGCCCGCCCGTCCGGCGACAGGCCGGTACCGATGGCCGTGGCGGCGGTCCGGTTCACCCCGGCGCTGGACGCGTCCAGTGCCGCCCCCGCCGGCCGGCCCACGGTCGTACCGGTCACCGTGCAGCGGCAGGCCGGCTCGGTCGCGAGCCCGACCCGGCAGCTGGCCGTCGAGGTCTCCTTCGACGACGGTGTGAACTGGCGGGCGTCGCCCCTGCGCAGCACGGCGGCGGGGACGGAGACGGTGGTGACGCCGCCGGGTCCGGGCTTCGTCTCGCTGCGCGCCCGCTGGTCCGACACCGCCGGTAACGCGCTGGAGCAGACGATCATCCGGGCGTACGAGGTGCGGTAGTCGGCGGCGCGACCATCCCCGGCGCGTCAACCGGCGCACGGCCTCGGCACCCTCGTGCCGGGGCCGTGCGCCGACCGGTCCCGAGCGGTGCCGGGGCGCGGCCCGGCCGAGTTCGGGCCGACGGCCGACCCGCTCTCGGGCCGTCGGGGCCGGTTATCGGGACTTCGGGCTTAGCAGGTCGGCCACGGGCGTGTCGGCGAAATCGGCGCTGCCGTCGTAGTCGGTGGAACGGCTCACCGGGGCCCACGTCGCGGCCTCCTGCGCGCGCGCCTGGGCGGCCTGCTCCGCGAGGTGCACCGCGTCGGAGCCGAGCAGCAGGCGCAGCGGCGGGTCGGGCATGGCGACCACGTCAAGGAGGATCTTGGCGGCGCGGGCGGGGTCGCCGGCCTGCTTGCCGTCCATCGCGCGGCGCAGCTCGTGCACCCGGCCGACGGTCTCCTCGTAGTCGGGTCCCACCTCGGCGATCCGCATCGACGAGCCGCCCCAGTCGGTACGGAAGGCGCCCGGCTCGACGATGGTGACCGCGATGCCCAGCGGGCGTACCTCGTTGGCCAGCACCTCGGAGAAGCCCTCGACCCCGAACTTCGCGGTCTGGTACGCGGCCAGCCCGGGGGTGCCCCCGACCCGGCCCCCGATCGAGGAGAACTGGAGGAAGTGGCCCGAGCGCTGCCGGTGCAGGACCGGCAGGGCGGCCTTGGTGACGTTGACGACGCCGAAGAGGTTCGTCTCGATCTGGGCGCGGAAGTCCTCGTCGGAGGTCTCCTCGATCGGCGCGCTGTTGGCGTACCCGGCGTTGTTGGCGACCACGTCGAGCGAGCCGAAGGCGTCGAGCGCGGTCTGTACGGCCGCCCGGGCGGCGGCGGGGTCGGTGACGTCGAGCGCGACGGCGCGTACCTGGTCGCCGTACCGGTCGACCAGCTCGCTCAGCTGCTCGGGTTGGCGGGCGGTGGCGACGAGCAGGTCGCCGTGGTCGAGTACGGCGCGGCTCAGCGCGAGGCCGAGCCCCCGCGAGCTGCCGGTGATCAGCCAGGTCTTGGCCATGACGGGTCTTCCTTCCACTGTTCCGGGGTGGTGCGCGCCTCGACGGGTGGCCGAGATCGCCGGGGCCGGACGGGGAGGGTTACCCGGTCGGTGCCGGTTGAGACCGGACGGCGGCGGGTCCCGGGGACGGGTACGCCACGGGGCCCGCGCTAAAGTCGAGGCGCGCCTCCACTTTATCGGAGGATTGCCTCCACTTCAACCGCGCCCACCCCGCCCCCGCCAGGCCCGCCCCGCCCCGCCGCGTCGATCATGGAGTTGTGGCGGAAGTTTTGGCGGGTTTCATCCCGTTTTGTTCCGACCACAAGTCCATGATCGACGGGGGAGTGGGCGTGGTCAGGGGCGCCGGGCGCCGGTGTGGAAGGCGCGGCGGTACGCCGACGGCGAGGTGTGCATGAGCTGGGCGAAGTGGTGGCGGTAGGTCACCGCGGTGTCGAAGCCGACAGCCCGCGCCACCCGCTCGACCGGCGTACCGGTCGTCTCCAGCAGTTCGAGGCTCGCCTGGATCCGCTGCTGGACCAGCCACCGGATCGGGCTGGTACCGGTCGCGCGGCCGAAGTGTCGCAGGTACGTGCGCGGGGACATGTGCGCCCGGCGCGCCAGCGTCTCGACCGTGATCGCCTCGGCGAGGTGCGCCAGCGCCCAGGTCATGCTCCCGGCCAGCCGGTCGTCCTCCGGGTCGGCCGGCACCGGCGCCTCGATGAACTGCGCCTGGCCCCCGTCCCGGTGCGGCTGGATCACGAGCCGGCGGGCGACCGCGTTGGCGATCGCGGCGCCGTGGTCCCGGCGTACGAGGTGGACGCAGAGGTCCAGGCCGGCGGCGCTGCCCGCGCTGGTCAGCACCGTCCCGTCGTCGACGTAGAGCACCTCCGGGTCGACGTCGACCCGCGGATAGCGGCGGCGCAGCAGGTCGGCGTAGCGCCAGTGGGTGGTCGCCCGGCGCCCGTCGAGCAGCCCCGCGCCGGCCAGCGCGAAGGCGCCCGAGCAGATCGACATGATCCGGGCGCCCCGCTGGTGGGCATGGCGCAGCGCCGTCACCAGCGCCGGCGACGGGTCGGCGGTGACGTCCGGCACCCCGGGCACGATCACCGTCTCGGCCGCCGCCAACTCCGCCAGCCCGTACGGGGTGTGCAGGGTCGCGCCGCCGACGAGGCGTACCGGGCCGGGGGCCTCGGCGCAGATGGTCAGCTCGTACCAGGGGCGGTCGAACTCGGGCCGGGGGAGCCCGAAGACCTCGGTCACGATCCCGGTCTCGAAGGCCGACATGCCGTCGTAGGCGAGCACCGAGACGGTCGCGCCGCGACGGGCGGGGAGCAGCGGCATGGCGGGATCTTAGCGAACGGTGTCGTTCGCGCCGCTGGCTCGACCGGGCCGGTCCCGGCGACGATTTCCGCATGTCAAACGTGCTTTCCGTACCGCCGGCCGGGCCGGCGCGGGCCGCCGACCACTTCGCCGCGCGGATGGCCTTCGAGACCGACGTCAGCGACGTGCACGCCGACCTGGAGGCGGCCGTCCCGGGCCTGGTCGTCGTCGACGTCCGCGACCTCACGGCGTGGCGGCAGGGGCACCTGCCCGGCGCCGTCCACCTGCCCCGGCGGGAGATCGCCGAGCGGGCCGAGCGGGAGATCCCGGCCGGCAGCGCGGTGGTGACCTACTGCTGGGGCCCGGGCTGCAACGGCTCCACCCGGGCGGCGTACGAGTTCGCCCGGCTCGGCTACCCGGTCAAGGAGATGATCGGCGGCTACGAGTACTGGGTCCGCGAGGGCTTCGCGGTGCGTACGGTGACCGGGCTCGTCCGGCGTCCGGCCGACGAGCTGACCGCCCCGCGTACCGGGGCCGCCTGCGCCTGCTGACGGGTGCCGGCCGCCGACCACCGCCGGGACGCCTCGGCCGGTCGCAAGGGACGCCTGCCGGGTCGCGAGGGACGCCTCGGCCGGTCACCGCCGGGCCGCGTCAGCCGTCGACGGCGGGCAGGGTGGCGAGCAGGGCGCGGATGCTCTCGGCTTCGAGGGACTCCAGCCCGGTGTAGCCGGCGAGGGCGTGTTCGAAGTGGTGCCGGGCTCGGGCGGGGTCGCCGAGGGCGCGGTGGGCGTGGCCGAGCCCGGTGTGGGCGCGGGCCTGCGGCTCCCGCGCGGCGACGTCGGTGGCGATGGCGAGCGCGTCGGTGTGATGGGCGAGGGCGTCCGCCGGCCGGCCGAGGGCGCGGGCGGCCTCGCCCAGACCGTTGAGCACCCAGGCCTCGACCTCCCGTTCGTTGATCTCGCGGCAGACGACCAGCGCCTGCGTGAAGTACTCGACGGCCCGGTTCGGCCGGCCGAGGCTGAGGTGGACGCTGCCGAGGTTGTCCAGCGTGTTGGCCTCGCCCTGCCGGTGACCGATCTCCCGGAACACGGCCAGGGCCTGCCGCAGGTGCTCGGCGGCGGACTCGTGGCGGCTCAGCCGCTGCTCGGCGAGGCCGAGGTTGGTCAACGCGGTCGCCCGGCCGAGCCGGTCGCTGCCCCGCCGGAACAGGGCGACCGCCCGCTCCAGGTGGCCGATGGCCGCGTCGTACCGGCCGCGCTGCGCCTCGACCGTGCCGAGGTTGATCAGCGCGAGGCCCTGCTGGGCGTCGTCGCCGACGAGCCGCGCGAGATCCATGGCCCGGCGGAGGTACCCGGCGGCCGGCTCGTGCCGGCCGCGCAGCCGCTCGACGTTGCCGAGCACGCTCAACGCCCGGGCCTGTTCGGCCCGGTCGCCCGCCTGCTCGGCGACGGTCAGCGCCTGGTGCAGGTACTCCACGGCCCGTTCGTACCGGTACAGGTGCAGGTGGGCCACGCCGATGCCGAGCAGCGACCGGGCCTGCCCGGACCGGTCCCCGGTCAGCTCGGCCGCGCGCCGGGCATGGGTGTGGATGGCCAGCGCGTCGGAGTAGTGGCCGCCGTCGAGGTAGCGGTACAGGGCGGTGGAGAGGTCGACGGTGTGGGCGGGCCAGCCGCCGGTGGCCGTGTGGGCGGCCACCGCCACCAGGTTGGGCAGTTCGAGGTCCAGCCAGGTACGGGCGGCGTCCGGGTCGGCCAGGGGGACGGTCCCGGCGGTCGGCGCGGGTACCCGGGCCTGGCGGCGGGCGTCGGCCAGGTCCAGCAGTTCGGTGGCGGCGCCGGCGGTGGCCAGGTACGCGTCGAACAGGCGACCCTGGGCGGCGCGCCGGCCCCGCTCGGTCTCGTGCACGCTGGCGAGGTGCGCGGCGTACGCGCGCAGCAGGTCGTGCATGGCGTACCGGCCGGGCGTGGTGGCCTGGACCAGGTGGGCGCGGGTCAGCGTCTCCAGCTCGTGGCGGGCGGACGCCTGGTCGGTGGCGGCCAAGGCGGCGACCGCGTACTCGTCGAACTCGGCACCGGGATGCAGCCCCAGCAGCCGGAACGTGCGGGCCGCCGGGTCCGGGAGGTGCTGCACCGACCAGGAGAAGACCGCGGTGACGGCGGCGCGCGGATCACCCTCGGTCTCCATCAGCTCCAGGCGCTCCTGCCGGTCGGCCAGCTCGGCGGCGAGTTCGGCGAGGGTGGCGGAGGGGCGGGCGGTGGCCCGTTCGGCGGCGACCCGCAACGCCAACGGCAGCCGCGCGCAGAGGTTCGCCAGCGTGGCGACGACCTCCGGCTCGGCCTCGGCCCGGGGGCCGATCAGGCGGTCCAGCAGCGCGACCGCCTCCGGCAGGGGCAGCAGGTCCAGCTCGACCCGCCGGGCCCCGTCGCGGGCCACCAGGCCCGAGAGCCGGTCCCGGCTGGTCACCACGACGGCGCACGAGGGGGTACCGGGCAGCAACGGGCGTACCTGCTCGACCGTGCCGGCGTTGTCCAGCACGATCAGCATCCGCCGGCCGGAGAGCTGCGTACGGTAGCGGGCGGCCCGTTCCTCGACGTCGAGCGGGAGATCCCCGCCGGCCACCCCCAACGAGGCCAGCAGCCGGGCCAGGGCCTCGCCGGGACCCATCGGCTGCTCGGGATCGTAGCCGCGCAGGTTGACGTAGAGCTGGCCGTCCGGGAAACGGTCGGCGACCCGGTGGGCCCAGTGCACGGCCAGCGCCGTCTTGCCGACGCCGGCCGTACCGGAGAGCGCCGAGATCAGTACGGCGGTGGGCGCCGCGCCGGACGAATCGGCCAGCATGCCGTCCAGCCGGGCCAGTTGGTCGTCGCGGCCGGTGAAGGCGAAGACGTCGGCCGGCAGCTGCCGGGGCACCGGCCTCCCCTTCGCGCGGCCCGGCCGGCGCGGCGTACGACGCTCCGCCTCGGCTACCCGGTCCCGGGCGGTGGCGAGGGCCCCCTGCTCGGCCGGGGTGGCGCCGAGCAGCCCGACCAGCACGTCGAACCGGTCGGTGGGCGGCAGGGTCTTGCCGGTCAGGTATTCCGCCACCGCCGCCACCGACCAGCCGGTGAGGGCGGCCAGCTCGCGGTAGGTCAGCTCGCCGTCGCGGCGCTGTCGCGCGTGGCGGCGCCGTAGCGCCCGCAACAACCCGGCGAGGTCCTGTCGCGTCCGCGTCTCAGAGGTGTCCAAAGTAGACAGATTGGGCGCGTTTCTGTTCAGGTGCTGGGTCATTGGTGGCGTCCCCCGTGGTGTCCGGTCGACGGGGGCAGCCTAGACGGCGGTTCACATGATCGATAGATGTGCGCCGGTTTCCGGCCGTGTTCGCCGTTGTTCGGAATCGCCGTCCCGCCGCTCACCCGTCCGCCACGATCTTCCGGTGCCCACCGCGTACCCCTGACGCTCCGGAAGGGACTGTCCATGCCCGACGACCTCGTGACCGGGCCGCGAAGCACCTCGGCCCGAGACCCGCGGCCGGCCCCGGGGTGGCGCCGCCGCACGGCCGCCACCTGGGCCCTCGCCATGCTGGCCGGGACACTGGTCGCGCCCGGCGCCGCAGCCGCCGCGGACGCCCGCGACACCCCCGCACCGCTGCTCGCCGCGACCGGTCCGGTCGTACCCGGAAGCTACATCGTCGTGCTGAAGGGCAAGCCGGGCACGCAGACCGCGCGCGGCGGCGCGGCTGTGGCCCGGGCCAGGGCCCTGGGCGGCACGGTGGAGCACCGGTACACCAGCGCCCTGGACGGCTACTCCGCGCGGCTCACCCCCGACCAGGTCAGGGCCGTGCGCGACGACCCCGACGTGGCGTACCTCGTCCCCGACCGGCAAATCAGCCTCGACGCCACGCAGAGCCCCGTGACCTGGGGTCTCGACCGGATCGACCAGCGCCGCCTGCCGCTCGACAACGCCTACACCTACCACCGGACCGGCGCCGGCGTCACCGTGTTCGTCATCGACACCGGCATCCGGCGCACGCATGCCGAGTTCGGTGGGCGGGTGGCCGCCGGCTACTCGGCGGTCAACGACGGCCGCGGTACCGACGACTGCGTGGGACACGGCACCCACGTCGCCGGTACGGTCGGCTCCGGTGCGTACGGGGTCGCCAAGGCCGCGCAACTGGTCCCCGTACGGGTCTTCGGCTGTTCGGGGTCGACCACCACCGCCCTGGTCATCGCCGGGGTCGACTGGGTCACCGCGAACCACTCCGGGCCCTCGGTGGCGAACATGAGCCTCGGCGGCGCCGTCGATCCGGCGCTCGACGCCGCGGTCAGCAACTCGATCAACTCCGGTGTCACCTACGTCGTGGCCGCCGGCAACAGCGCGAGCGACGCGTGTGCCCAGTCCCCGGCACACCTGCCGGCCGCGATCACCGTGGGCGCGAGCGACAGCTCGGACACCCGGGCCTACTTCTCCAACGTCGGCAGCTGCCTGGACCTCTTCGCCCCCGGGGCGGACATCCTCTCGGCCGGGATCGGCTCGGACACCGACGCCCGCCTGAACAGCGGCACCTCGATGGCGAGCCCGCACGTGGCCGGCGCCGCCGCGCTCCACCTGGAGGCCAACCCGGGCGCCACGCCGGCCGAGGTCGCGGCCGCGATCACGCAGAGCGCCACTCCGAACGTCCTCTCCGACGTCCAGGGCTCGCCGAACCTGCTGCTCTTCGCCGACGGACCGGCCACGCACCTGGGCATGACGTGGCGGGTGAAGGAGCAACGCGCCGACAACGTGGTGCTGGTCGGCTCCGACGAGCAGACCGACCCGTACCACGGCGACACGCCCGCCGACGCCACCCTGCCGGTGCTCTGCCTGCTCTACACCAACGCCCCGGTCCCGGCCGGCGTCACGCCGGACAAATACAACGGCTGGGCCGAGGGCTCGGTGGCGCCGACCGCACCCGTACGCGGCTCGGACCTGCGCAGCCGCGCCGAGGCGGACCGGATCTGCGCCGCGACCTTCGGCGCCGGTTGGCGGATGGCCGAGTTCCACGACGGGTGGTACACGCTCTACCGGCCGCCGTTCCCGCCCAGGTTCCGGCTGCGCAGCGGATGGAACCTCTGGGCCAACGGCACCCTGCCCACGTCCACCCGGTTCTGGGTGGCCATCGACGACCAGCCCGCGAACCCCTGGAGCTGACGGTCTCCGGGTGCGCGACAACCACGGCGAGCACGGGCCGACCGACCGGCCCTGTTCATAGAGGAAGCACGTCGGTCCGAGTGGAGGGAATGAATGATCATGCGATTGTGGTCGAGGGGCGTGACCGCCGCGACGTTGGCCGGGTTGTTGGTCGGGGCGACACTCGCCACCGGCGGGCCCGCGTCGGCGGCGGGGGCGGCCGGCGGGTCGGCGACGGGGTCGGTCGGCATCATGGGCGCCGGCACCAACGACTTCACCGGCGACGGCAGAGCCGACCTGACCGCGCTCTACGACTACGGGAACGCCTCGTCCGGCCTGTTCGTGCTCCCGGGCACCCAAAAGATCGAGGACGCCGCGACGCAGCCGTACCGGGTCTGGTTCGCCGGGCCGGGGAACTTCGGGGCCAACGTGACGAAGCTCGCCGCCGGGGACTTCACCGGCGACGGTCTCTCCGACGTCCTGGCGCTCTACGACTACGGCGGCGGCGAGGCAGGGCTCTTCGTCTTCCCGGGTACCGCCGGCCGGGGCGACGGTGCCACCGACGCGTACCGGGTCTGGTGGGTGCCGCGCGGCAACTTCTGGCCGAGCGCCATGAAGATCACCGCGGGGGACGTCACCGGCGACGGCAAGGCCGACCTGCTCGCGTTCTACGACTACGGCAACGCCGACACCGGGCTCTTCGTCTTCCCGGGTACGTCGGCCGTCGGCGACGGCGCCACCGACCCGTACCTGGCCTGGCAGAGCGGGCGGGGCAACTTCAACATGAACGCCGCGAAGATCGCCGCCGGGGACTTCACCGGCGACGGCAGGGCTGACCTGCTCGCGCTCTACGACTACGGCAACGGCGCGGCGGGCCTCTGGGTCTACCCCGGCACCTCGGGCGCGATGAACCCGTACCGGGTCTGGTACGTCCCGGCGAACAACTTCAACGTCGGTTCGGTCCGTACGGTCGACACCGACGACATCAACGGCGACGGCGTGGTCGACTTCCTCGCGGTCACCGACAACGCGGTGTTCCGGTTCGGCGGCACCGCGCAGGCGGGCGACGGCGCCACCCAGGCGGGCGTCTACGCCCAACTGCCGACCCAGTTCGGGCAGGCGAAGGTCGTGGTGGGCGACTACGACGCCAACGGCTTCGCCGACCTGATCTTCCTGCTCGACCACGGTGGCGGCTCCGCCTCGGCGTGGGTCCTCTCCGGTGCGGTACCGCCGCAGAACCAGATCCTGTACCGGGTCTGGTACACGGGTCCGGGCAACTTCTGGCCCAGCGCGGTCAAGGTCGCGTGATCGGCTGACCGAGCCGCCACGACGGCGTGAACGAGAGGCCGGTCGCCGCACCCGCGGCGGCCGGCCTCTCCGCGCCCGGCCGGTCTTGCCATGCCGGGCGTCGGGCGGCTCGCAAGCGGCGGCCGGCGCGCGCCGCTCTTCCAAGAGTTCTAGAACTATGCTACTAGTTATAGAACTATTGGAGAGGGGTGGCACAGGTGGGAGACGTACTGATCCCGTCGCGGGCCGGGGTGATGAGCGAACCCGGGCCGCGCGGAAGATTCGGCGAGTACGGCGGCCGGTACGTGCCGGAGCCGCTGGTGGCGGCCTGCCAGGAGGTCGCCGACGCGTTCCGCGAGGCATGGTCCGACCCGGGCTTCCGGGGCGACCTCGACGCGCTGCTGACCCGGCACGCGGGCCGGCCCACGGCGCTCACCCCGGCCTCGCGGCTCTCCGCCGAGCTGGGCGTGAACCTGCTGCTCAAACGCGAGGACCTGGCCCACACCGGCTCGCACAAAATCAACAACGTCCTCGGCCAGGCGCTGCTGGCCAGCCGGATGGGGCGTACCCGGCTGATCGCCGAGACCGGCGCCGGCCAGCACGGCGTGGCCACCGCGACCGCCGCCGCGCTGCTCGGGCTGCGGGCGACGGTCTTCATGGGGGAGCGCGACGTCGAACGCCAGGCGCTCAACGTGTTCCGGATGCGGATGCTCGGCGCCGAGGTGGTGCCGGTGGCCAGCGGCAGCCGCACCCTCAAGGACGCCACCAGCGAGGCGATGCGCCACTGGGTCGGCGCCGTGCACGACTCCCACTACTGCATGGGCTCGGTCGTCGGGCCGTACCCCTACCCCTGGATGGTCCGCGAGTTCCAGCGCGTCATCGGCGACGAGGCGCGCGCGCAGTGCGCCGCCGAGCTGGGCAGCGACGCACCGGACGCGGGGATGCCGGAAGCCGGGCTGCCGGGAGCCGGGATACCCGACGCGGGGATGCCGGAAGCCGGAATACCCGACTTCGTGGTCGCCTGCGTCGGCGGCGGCTCCAACGCGGCCGGCACCTTCGCCGGCTTCGTGGACACCCCCGCCCAGCTCGTCGGTGTCGAGGCCGAGGGCGGCGCCGGCGCCACCCACGGCCGCCCCGGCGTGCTGCACGGCGTCCGCTCGCTCTTTCTCCAGGGGCACGACGGCCAGATCAGCGAGGCGCACTCCATCGCCGCCGGACTCGACTATCCCGGGGTCGGGCCCGAGCACGCGTACCTGCGCGACCTCGGCCGGGCGCGGTACGTCACGGTCGGCGACGCGGAGGTGGTCGAGGCGGCGGTACGGCTCGCCCGTACCGAGGGGATCGTGCCGGCCCTGGAGTCGGCGCACGCGGTCGCCTGGGTGATCCGCGCGGCCGGCACGGGGGAGCTGCCGGCCGGCGCGACCGTGCTGCTCACCCTCTCCGGGCGCGGCGACAAGGACATCTCCACCTTCCAGGAGCTGCGATGAACCGGACGACGACCTCCGACCGGGCGACGACCACCGGCCGGACGACGACCACCGGGGCCCTGGAGGCCCACCTGCGGGACCGCCGCGCCGCCGGGCGCAAGCTGCTCATGCCGTACGTGACCGGCGGCGTCGTGCCCGGGTGGACCCGGTACCTGCGGGCCTTCGTCGAGGCCGGCGCGGACGCGATCGAGGTCGGGCTCCCCTTCTCGGACCCCACCCTCGACGGGGTCACCATCCAGGAGGCGAGCGAGGCGGCGCTGGCCCGCGGCGCCACCGTCGCCGGCATCCTCGCCGAACTGGCCGAGGCCGCCCCCGCGCCGGAGGTACCACTGGTCGCCAGCACCTACTCCCACCTGGTGCTGCGGGAGGGGCCCGGCCCGTTCTGCGCGGCGCTGCGCGCGGCCGGCGTCACCGGCCTGATCGTGCCCGACCTGCCGTTGGAGGAGTCGGCGGAGCTGGAGGCCGCGGCGGCCGGGGCCGGGGTGGACCTGGCCCTGCTCGCCTCCCCGGTGACGCCGCCGGCCCGGCTCGTCGAGATCGGACGCCGCAGCCGGGGCTTCGTCTACGCGGTCTCGCTGATGGGGACCACCGGCGAGCGGGACACGCTGGCCGGGTCGGCCGCCGCGCTCGCCGGGCGGGTCGCGCGCGCCACCGACCGGCCCGTCCTGCTCGGCTTCGGCATCTCCACGCCGGAGCACGCGGCCCGGGCCGCCCGGGCCGCCGACGGCGTGGTGGTCGGCGCCGCGGTGGTACGGCAACTCCTCGACGGGGCGGGTCCGGCCGAGGTCGGCGCCTGTCTGGCTAAAATGCGCCGAGCGCTCGACGACGCCCGACCGCCCGGCCCCGAGTAGCCGGCGGGAGTCGCCCGGCGCGCCGCGCCGCCGACCAGCCCAGGAGCGTGACCAACCGCGATGGCCCGCGACGCCGGACACGAGGCGAGGTACCGCGCCATCGCCGCCGACCTCGCCGCGAAGATCCGCGCGGGACGGTACGCCCCCGGCGAGGCGCTGCCGCCGCAGCGCGAGCTGAGCGCCTCGTACGGGGTCACCCTCATGACGCTGCGGCAGGCGCTGCGGCAGCTCAGCGACGAGGGGCTGATCGTGCAGCAGGCCGGGCGGGGCACGTTCGTCTCCCCGCCCCACCTCGCGTACCAGCTCGGCTCGCTCCGGAGCCTCGCCGACGACCTGCGCAAACAGGGGCACGAGGTGCGCACGCTGGTGCTGGGGCGGGCCGTACGCCGGGTGCCGGCCCGGATCGCCGCGCGGCTGCGTACCGGGCCGGAGGAGACCGCGCTGCGGCTGGAGCGGGTACGCGAGTTCGCCGGCCGCGCCGCCATCCACCAGGTCTCCTGGGTGCGCCAGCCCGCCGCCGACCGGATCCGGGAGCGCGACTTCACCGGTACCTCGCTCTACGCGGCGCTCGCCGACGCGGGCGTCGCGGTCGCCCGGGCGGCGGAGACGATCCGGCCCGGCCTGCTCGACGCCGCCGTGGCGCGGCACCTCGGGGAGCCCGCCGGCAGTCCCGTCTTCGTCAGCGACCGGGTCACGTATGCCCTCGACGGGGCGGCCGTGGTCACCGACCGCGCCACCATCCTCGGCAGCATGATGGAGATCCGTACCGACCGCGCGGCGACCGGCGCCTCGCTCAGCTGGGGCGCGGCCAGCTGAGAGTCGTGGGGCCCTCCGCCCGCCGGCGAGCCCGCTCGGGCGTTTCTGTTCTGGTGCTGAACAGAAACGTTGAACTTTGTTGACTTCTGTCGATTGCTGACGTTTATTGGCTTCAATATCCGGGCGGTACCGGCGGCCGCTCGTCTCCTCTTCTTCGCCCCCGGAAGGAGACACCCCTTGACCGCGACCACGCGCCCGCGCCGCCTGCTGGCGGCGATCGTCACCCTCCTGGCCGCCGCGACCGGCGGGATCGTGGCGGCCCCCGCCGCCGCGGCGTTCGTCCCCAAGGCACCCCGGCTGACCACCCCGTGGACGGACCAGGTGTCGACGACCAACCCGCTGCCCGAGTACCCCCGTCCGCAACTGGTACGCGACCAGTGGCAGAGCCTCAACGGCGTCTGGCAGTTCCGCGGCGCCACCAACATCGACGCGCCGCCGGCCGAGCCCACGCTCGGCGAGGAGGTGCTGGTGCCGTACCCGGTCGAGTCCGCGCTGTCGGGCATCGAGCGGCACGAGAACTTCATGTTCTACCGCCGCGCCTTCACCGTTCCGGCGTCCTGGTCCGGCCGGCACGTGCAGCTCAACTTCGGCGCCGTGATGTGGCGCGCCAAGGTCTGGGTCAACGGGGCGCTCGTCGGCACCCACGAGGGCGGCTACGACCCGTTCTCGTACGACATCACGGCCAACCTGCGGTCCGGCGCGAACGACCTGGTCGTCGGCGTGTGGGCGCCGGTCAACGCCGAGGACGTCCCGGTCGGCAAGCAGCGGCTCGCCCGGGGCGGCATCTGGTACACGCCCTCGTCCGGCATCTGGCAGACCGTCTGGCTGGAACCGACCAACCCGGCCCGGATCACCCGCCTCGACACCACCCCCAACCTCGCCGCCGGGGCGCTGGACCTCACCGTCCAGGGTGCCGGCACCGGTGGGCAGGGCGTCACCGCCGAGGTCCTGACCGGCGGGCGGGTCGTCGGCCGGGCCAGCGGCTCCGTCGGCGCGAACATCCGCGTCCCGGTCCCCGGCGCGCGGTTGTGGTCGCCCGACGACCCGTTCCTCTACGACCTGCGGGTCACGTTGACCGGCGCGGGCGGCGGCGACACGGTCACCGGCTACTTCGGCATGCGCTCGGTCGGCAAGGCGCTGCTCGGCGGGGTGCTCCGCCCCACCCTCAACGGCAGGTTCGTGTACCAGATCGGCACCCTCGACCAGGGGTACTGGCCCGACGGCCTCTACACCGCCCCCACCGACGAGGCGCTCCGCTTCGACCTGGAGCAGCAGAAGGCCCTCGGCTTCAACATGGTCCGCAAGCACATCAAGGTGGAGCCGGCGCGCTGGTTCTACTGGGCCGACCGGCTCGGGTTGATGGTGTGGCAGGACATGCCGGCGCTGGCCAGCGGCCGGGAGCCGTCCGCGGCCGGCCGCACCCGGTTCGAGTCCGAACTGCGGCGGATGATCGCGAACCTCAAGGGGATCACCTCGATCGTCCAGTGGATCCCGTTCAACGAGGGCTGGGGCGAGTACGACGCCGGGCGCGTCGCCGACCTCGTCCGCAGCCTCGACCCGACCCGCCTGGTCAACCACAACTCCGGCTCGAACTGCTGCGACTCCGACCCCGACCCCGGCAACGGCGACGTGATCGACGACCACATGTACGTCGGGCCCGGGGTCACGCGACAACCGTCGTCGACCCGGATCCTGGTGCTCGGCGAGTACGGCGGGCTCGGGCTGCACGTCCCGGAGCACGAGTGGTCGACCGGCAACACGTTCGCGTACGAGATGCTGCCCGACACCCCGACGCTGACCAGCCGGTACGTGCAGATCACCGGACGGCTCGCCGAGCTGGTCCACGGCGCCGGGCTCTCCGCGTCGGTCTACACGGAACCGTACGACGTGGAGGACGAGATCAACGGCTTTTTCACGTACGACCGGCGGGTCCGCAAGATGGACTTCGCCCGGGTGCGCGAGGTGAACCTCGCGGTGCTCGCGGCGGCCCGGGGCACGACGCTGCCGGTGCACCGGCCGGTGTCGCTGCGGGTCACCACCCCCGGCTACACCGACCGCTACCTGCGGCACGCGTTCGGCGCCGCGGCCACCGAGGTCGTCGGCGCCGCCAGCGCCAAGGTGCTCAAGCAGGACGCCACCTTCTGGGTACGCCCCGGCCTGGCCGACGCCGCCTGCTACTCGTTCGAGTCGCGCAACTTCCCCGGCCAGTACCTGCGGCACCGCGACCGGCGCGTCTACCGGGAGGGCGACACCGGCGGGACCTTCGCCCAGGACGCGACGTTCTGCGCCCGGGAGGGCCGGTCCGGCGGCGCCACGTCCCTCGAATCCCGGAACCTGCCGGGCTACTTCCTGCGTCACCGGGGCGGGGAGGTCTGGGTGGAGCAGGACACCGGCGGCTCGTTCGCCGACGACGCCACCTGGCGGGTCGTACCGCCGTGGTGGCGCAGCGCCGTCGACCTGCCCGAGGGACAGACCCGGTCGCTGCGGGTCACCACCCCCGGCTACACCGACCGCTCGCTGCGGCACCAGGACGGCCTGGCCCGCACCGACGTGATCAACGCGAGCAGCCCGGAGCTGGCCCGGCAGGACGCCAGCTTCGTCGTCCGGCCGGGGCTCGCCGAGAGCAGCTGCTATTCGCTGGAGTCGACCAACTACCCGGGCCACTACCTGCGGCACCGGGACTACCGCCTGCGCAAGGACGCGAACGACGGTACGGCGGTCTTCGCCCAGGACGCCACGTTCTGCGCCCAGCTCCCGCGTACGGGCGGCGCCGGCAACGTGTCGCTCGAATCCCTCAACTTCCCGGGCTACCAGATCCGCCACATCCGGGAACTCGTCTACATCGCGAACCCGGTGGGCGGCAACGCCTGGGACGGCGGGGGCAGCTACGACGCCGACGCCACCTGGGCGAACGTCGACCCCTGGTGGGCGGGCTGAGACCCGGTGAGCCCGTCGATCTAGGGCAAATCGCGGTGATCAGAGATCATTGCACGTTGATTTGCCCTAGATCGACGACCCCGCTCAGGGGCGGCCGATGAGCTGGCCGGCGTGCAGGGTCGCGGCGAGCAGCTCGGGGTCGCCGCTGCGGTCGTACGCGTCGACGGCCGTGTCGGCGAACTTCAGGACGTGCTCGTCGCCGTGCTCGCCCGCCCGCTGGAGGGCGTCCTCGCGGGTCAGCTCGGGCCAGCGCCGGAGGATCTCCGCCCGTGGGGCCGGCCGGGCGGGGGCGTACGCGGCGACGATCGCCACCATCGCCGCCCAGACCGCGGTCAGGCTCGGCAGCCACTGCTCGGTCGGCAGGACCGGGAGCACGTGCCGCACGGCGTTCGGTGCGGTGGCGGTGTGCACCAGCAGGACCGGCGACCCGTGGCCGAGCCCGAGGTACGCCTCGACGGCGCCGTCGACGAGCGACCCCAACCGCGCCGGTACCTCCTCGGCGGACGAGACGGGCGCCAGCGCGCGCAGGCTCGGGGTCCAGCCGGGGCTGCGTTCGAGCCGGTCGAGCCGGTGGGCGATGAAGCCGCTCTGGTCCTCCAGCCGGGCGACCGCCGACAGGGCCCGGCGCGGGGTGAGGGCGCCCTCCGGCGCGACCACCCCGGCGAGCCGGCGGTAGCGCGCCGCCCAGAACGCCAGCCCGTGGGCCAACTCGTCGAGGGCCTCGGGGGCGGGGGCGCCCGCGCCGCCGCGTAGTGCGCGCACCGCGTGCGCGACCCGGATCACGCCGTGGGTCGAGCCGGCCACGATCCCCGGCAGCAGCCGGGGCCACCACTCGACCAGCACCTCCGGCCAGGGGCGCTCCGTCAGCTCGTGCCGGAAGTACGCGGTCCAGTCCGGCAGCCGCCCGGCGCGGCCCAGCGCCGCGCCCCACCCGTCGGGCCGGATGGGCGCGCTCGCGTCGGGCAGCTCCGCGAGGCGGCGCACGTACCGGTCGAGCCACCCCTCGACGTCGACGTCGAGCCCGCGCCGGACCATCACCTCCACCGCCATCGGGCCGTGGTTGGTCAGCCCGTGGTTGCCCTCCTCGTCACCGCCGAACTCCGGCCCGTACGCGTGCAGCCGTTCGTACGCCGCGGACAGCGCGTCCGCGGCCGATCCGCGGGCCATGCGGCGACCTCAGCGGGCGACGTCGTAGACGAGCTTGACGATGCCGTTGGCGTACGCCTCGGACTCGACCAGCTTCAGCATCTGCTTCGCCTTGTCGGTGTCGCTGAACATCCGCTTGCCGGCGCCGAGCAGCGTCGGGAAGACCAGCAGGTGGTAGCGGTCGATCAGGCCGGCGTCGGAGAGGTTGCGGGCCAGGGTGGCGCTGCCGTGGATCACGATGGGGCCGCCGTCGGTCTCCTTGAGCTTCGCGACGTCGTCGAGGGAGCGCAGGATCGTGATCTCACCCCAGTTGTCGACGAGGGCGTCCTGGTCGAGGGTGGTCGAGACGACGTACTTCGGCAGCTCCTTGAGGTCGACGAAGTCCGCCATGTCCGGCCACACCGGCGAGAACACCTCGTAGCTGGCCCGGCCGAACATCAGCGCCGTGGCCTCCTGGGTCTCCCGGCCCTTGATCTCGTACGCCTCGGGCACGAACTCGATGTCCTTGTAGGTCCAGCCGCCGCTGCGGTGCGCCTCCGACGGGCTGCCGCCGCCGGGGGAGTCGACGACGCCGTCCAGCGAGACGAAGGCGGTGTAGATAAGGGTGCGCATATTCGAGGTCCTATCCGTGGTCCGAATTGACGCCCTAACTTTGCGGTGCTGTCGCGCTTTCGGCCACGATTAGGCACAGACCTAATCGGAAGGGCGGCCGGTTGATCCACCTGCACTTCACGGCGACCGACCTGACCCGCGTACGCTTCGCCGCCTCGCCCCTCACGGAGACCGTCGCGAGCCTGCGGACGCTGGCCGCGGGCAGGCGGGGAGCGCACCTGCACCGTCCCTGGATCGACCGGTTCGCCGAGCGGGCGGGCCGGCTGCGCCAGCGCGACCTGGAGCTGCTCCGGGCGCTGGTGCGCCCCGAGGGTTACCTCCCCGACTTCCTGGTACCGCCGCCGGGTCGCCGGTCCTCGACCTTCGCGGACGCGCTCGCGCAGGTGGCCGAGGCCGACCCGGCCGTGGTGGCGCGGGAGCTGGCGCACCTGGCGGAGCACCGGGTCGCCCAGCAGGGACCGGGCCAGGAGCGGCGGCGGGCACTGCTCCAGGAGCTGGCGCGGCGGCCCGACGCGGGCATCGGGCCCGTCAGCGAGGCGATCGAGGCGTACCACCGGGTGGCGATCGCCCCGGACTGGCCGCGGATCGAGGCGTTGCTCAACGACGACATCGCGTACCGGCTCGACGCGCTCGCGGACGGCGGGGTCGACCGGATGATGAGCAACCTGCATCCGCTGGTCACGTTCGCCGACCAGACGCTGACGATAATCAAGTACTACGACGGGCACGCCGACTGCGGCGGGCGCGGGCTGCTGCTCGTACCGTGCGTCTTCGCCTGGCCGGACGTCCTGGTGCGGACCGCCCAGCCGGAGCCGCCCACCGTCTCCTACTCCCCGCGCGGGCTCGGCGGGCTCTGGGAGGAGCGCCGCGCGCAGGACGACTCGCCGCTCGTCGGCGTGCTCGGGCAGACCCGGGCCGCCCTGCTGGCCCAGCTCGACCTGCCGATGTCGACCAGCCAGGCCGCCACCCAGATGGCGCTCTCCGCGCCGACGCTCAGCGTGCACCTCCAGGCGCTGCGCGCCGCCGGGCTGCTGACCTCGCGCCGGGCCGGCCGGCAGGTGCTCTACTCGCGGACCGAACTCGGCGACCGACTGCTCAGCGAGGCGGGCCGGCGGCCCGGCGCGTGAGCGCGAGCGCGCCTGCCGGCCCGGTGCCTGAGCTGCGAAAAGGCGTGCGGCCCGGCGCCTGGGCCGGCGAGCGGGCGTGGGGGGGGCCCGCCCCCCCCGCCCCCCCCCCCCCCACCCCGCCCCCGCGCCCCCCCCCCCCCCCCCCCCCGCCGGGCCCGGCAGCACCCCCC
>NZ_JBFAPK010000041.1:0-25903 GCF_040676675.1 Micromonospora sp. NPDC049559
TCCCCTCTGGCGGATGCCTTGTTCCACTCCGCCTTCTTACCACCGAGCCAACAGAACTGACCGGCCCGGGCCGGGTTCCCCATTCGAGGGAACCCGGCCCGGGCCTTTCTCGTGCCCGCCCACCGCGCAGCCGAGCGTGCCCGCCCGGAGCCGGCCGCGCCCGAGGTCGGGCTCGGGGTGACGCGTACAGTCGAGCGGTGAGCGCGGAGCTGATGCCGGGCGAGACCAGGCAGGCCGGGGCCGAGATCGTCGAGCCGACGAGCATGTTGTTGATCGGGCATGACGTGCCGATCGGCCGGTACACCACCGTGCGCCGGCTGCTGCCCCAACGCCAGCGGCGGATGGTCGGAGCCTGGTGCTTCGTCGACCACTTCGGCCCGGACGAGGCGACGACCGAACGCGGCATGTGGATCCCGCCGCACCCGCACACCGGCTTGCAGACGGTGACCTGGCTGCTGGACGGCGAGGTCGTGCACCGGGACAGCCTGGGCAACACCCAGCCGATCCGGCCGGGCCAGCTCAACGTGATGACCGCGGGGCACGGCATCGCCCACTCCGAGTACCCGCCGGCGGACCGCCCCCGCCTCATGCACGGGCTCCAGCTCTGGGTGGCGATGCCGGACAGCGCGCGCCACGACCCGCCGGCGTTCGCCCACCACGAAGACCTGCCGGTGCTGCGCGACGGGGACCTCACGGTCGACGTGCTGGTGGGGGAGCTCGCCGGGGTACGTTCCCCGGCCCGGGCGTACACGCCGCTGCTCGGGGCGCAGCTGGGCCTGCCGGCCGGTGCCACCGCCCGCGTACCGCTGGAGCGCACCTTCGAGCACGGCGTGCTGGTGATCTCGGGCGGGGCCGAGGTCGCCGGGGTCGAGCTGACCCCCGGGTCGCTGCTCTACCTCGGCACGGGCCGGCCGGAGCTGACTATGCGTGCCGGTACGGACGCCAAGCTGTTGCTGCTCGGCGGTGCGCCGTTCGACGAGCCGCTGGTGATGTGGTGGAACTTCGTCGCCCGCTCGCACGAGGAGATCGCCGAGGCGCGGGAGGACTGGATGGCGGGCCGGCGGTTCGGTCCGGTGGTGGACGACGACGCCGCGCCGCTGCCGGCCCCGCCGATGCCCACCACCCGGCTCAAGGCCCGCGAGCGCGACGGTCACATCCTCGGCTGACAACCGCCCGCCGAAGGCGCCGCCCGCGAGCGCTGCCCGCTGCCCGCCGACGGTGCCGCCCGCGAGCGCTGCCCGACCGTAGACCGCGCCGACCGCCAGCGCCGTCCGACTGCCGCCGCCGACGCCCGAACGGCGAACCGCGAACCGAGCCCAGATCCGACGACCGAACTGGTGCGACTGGTCGAGGCTGGGGCGGGTATGCCTGCCGCCGGGAGCGAGGGTGCTCCCCGGAAACGAGGCTGCCATGGGAACCAGCGCCGTCGTCGTCGCGGTCATCGTGATCGTGGCCGTGCTGCTGCTCGGGCTGGCGCTGAGCGTACGGATGGTCCAGCAGTACCAGCGCGGGATCGTGTTCCGGTTCGGCCGGGTCCTGCCCGGGGTACGCGAGCCCGGGCTGCGGTTCATCGTCCCGATCGCGGACCGGATGGTGCGGGTGAGCATGCAGACCGTGGTGATCGGCATCCCGGCGCAGGGCGCCATCACCCGCGACAATGTGACGCTGACCGTGGACGCGGTCGTCTACTACCGCGTCGTGGACCCCGTGAAGGCGCTGGTCAACGTGCACGACTACCCGGCGGCCGTGCTCCAGGTCTCGCAGACCGCGCTGCGGTCGGTGATCGGTAAGGCGGACCTCGACACGTTGCTCGCCGACCGGGAACGCATCAACGCCGAGCTGAAGGCGGTGATCGACGCGCCCACCGAGCGGCCCTGGGGGCTGCTGATCGAGCGGGTCGAGGTGAAGGACGTCTCGCTGCCCGAGTCGATGAAGCGCTCGATGTCCCGCCAGGCGGAGGCGGAGCGGGAACGGCGGGCCCGGGTGATCGCGGCCGACGGCGAGTTCCAGGCCTCGAACCGGCTCGCGGACGCGTCGCGGGCGCTCGCCGCCACGCCGGGCGCGTACCAGCTGCGGCTGCTGCAGACCGTCGTCGACGTCGCGGCGGAGAAGAACAGCACCCTGGTGATGCCGTTCCCGGTGGAGCTGCTCCGGTTCTTCGACCAGATCGCCCAGGGCCCGATGGCCCGCCCACCCGAGCCGACCGGCGAAACCGCACGGCCCGGCGGGACACCACGGCCCGCCGAAACCGCACGGCGCGATGAAACCGCACGGCCCGGCGGGACAATACAGCCCGGCGGGACAGCACAGCCAGGCGGGACAGGCCGGCCGGCCGAGGAGGAGACGTCGGCCTGGTAACTTCGCCGCTTTCCGGGTAGTCGCAGGCCATGGCGACCACTGCGATGAACAGCGTCGAGGAGCGGAAACGGCTCGTCCGCCGGCTGATCGGCACCGGCCGGGGCTTCGCCGAGCAGTACGGCTTCCGGGTGACCAACAACCCGGGCAGCCTCTTCCAGGTGCTCTACCTGGCGATCCTGCTGGGCCGGTCCGGTGACGCCGGGCGGGCGGTGCAGACCGCGGCGGCGCTGCGCGACCAGGGCTGGGACAGCCCGGCGCGGATGGCGCGGTCGCTGCACGAGGCGCGGGCGAAGGTGCTGCGCTCGTGCGGCCGGCGCGACGCGGACGAGCTGGCGAGCCTGCTCGGCGACCTGGCCCGTACGGTGGTGGAGCGCTACCGGGGCGACCTGCGGCGGCTGCGGGTGACGGCCCGGTACGACCCGGGCGCCGAGCGGAAGCTGCTCGGGCAGCTGCCGGGCGTGGACGACGAGGTGATCGTCCTGTTCCTGCGCGAGGTCCAGGCGCTGTGGCGCGAGGCGGCGCCGGTGGCGGACCGCCGGTCGCTGGCGGCGGCCCGGAAGCTGCGGCTCGGCCGTTCCGCCGACGACCTCGCCGAGCTGGCCGGCGGCGGGGAGTCCGAGCGGCTGGCCTGGCTGGTCGGCGCGCTGGCCCGGGTCGACGTCGAGCGCCGGTACGACGAGATCACACAGTCGGCGCGGGGTCGGTGACCGGGCGCGCCCCTACGATCCAGGGATGACTGAACACTTCGGCGTGGTCGTCCTCGGTGCCGGGCCGGGCGGGTACGTGGCCGCCATCCGCGCCGCCCAGCTCGGCCTGCGTACCGCGATCATCGAGGAGCGGTACTGGGGTGGGGTCTGCCTCAACGTCGGCTGCATCCCCTCCAAGGCGCTGCTGCGCAACGCCGAGCTGGCGCAGCTGCTGACCACGGAGGCGAAGACCTTCGGCATCCAGGTGGAGGGTCGGCTGACGCTCGACTACGGCGCCGCCCACAGCCGCAGCCGGAAGGTGGCCGAGGGCCGGGTACGCGGCGTGCGCTACCTGATGAAGAAGAACGAGATCACCACGTACGAGGGGCGCGGCGCCTTCGTCGACGCGCACACGCTGCGGGTCACCGGCGACGACGGCGCGGAGCGGACGGTGACCTTCGACAACTGCGTCATCGCCACCGGCGCGACGACCCGGCTGCTGCCGGGCACCTCGCTCTCCGAGCGGGTCGTCACCTACGAGGAGCAGATCCTCGCCGACCGGCTGCCGGGGAGCATCGTCATCGCGGGCGCCGGAGCCATCGGGGTCGAGTTCGCGTACGTGCTGCGCAGCTACGGCGTCAAGGTGACGGTCGTGGAGTTCCTCGACCGGATCGTGCCGCTGGAGGACGAGGAGGTCTCGGCCGAGCTGGCCCGGCGGTACCGGCGGCTCGGCATCGACGTGCTCACCTCGACCCGGGTCGAGTCGATCGAGGAGGTCGGTGACGAGGTACGGGTCACGGTCACCCGCGACGGGCAGCGGCAGACCCTGGTGGCGGAGAAGGTGCTCCAGGCGGTCGGTTTCCAGCCGCGGGTCGCGGGCTACGGCCTGGAGAACACCGGGGTACGGCTGACCGAGCGGGGCGCGATCGACGTGGACGGCCGGGGTCGCACCAGCGTGCCGCACATCTTCGCGATCGGCGACGTGACGGCGAAGCTGATGCTCGCCCACGCGGCCGAGGCGATGGGGGTGATCGCCGCCGAGACGATCGCGGACGCCGAGACGATGGAGCTGGACTTCGTGATGATCCCGCGGGCCACCTACTGCCAGCCGCAGATCGCGAGCTTCGGCTGGACCGAGGCGCAGGCGCGCGAGCGCGGCTTCGACGTACGGGTGGCGAAGTTCCCGTTCAGCGCCAACGGCAAGGCGCCGGGGCTGGGCGACACGACCGGTTTCGTCAAGCTGCTGAGCGACGCGCGGTACGGCGAGCTGCTCGGCGCGCACATGATCGGCCCGGACGTGACCGAGCTGCTGCCGGAGCTGACGCTGGCGCAGAAGTGGGACCTGACCGCGACCGAGCTGGCCCGCAACGTGCACGCCCACCCGACCCTCGGGGAGGCGGTCCAGGACGCGCTGCACGGTCTCGCCACCGGACACATGATCAACCTGTGAGCGTGTCACCAGCCACATTTCCGCGTACCTGACCGTACGGCTGATGTGCCGTCGTATGATAGGTGCGGTAGCGATGCCCTCCCGGTTCGGGTGGGCATCCGCCTCCCGGTGAACGTTCCCGGTTCGGGGGCGTGCTGTCTCACCGGGCTTCTCGGACGCGGCGCCCCGGTCACCACCGGTCCCGAGCATGCGCGCGGGCCGGCCGAACGGTGACCGGGCGCGGCGTCCGCTGACGAAATCCCCACCTATCCCGTCGCGGCCGTCCCACACCCGCGCCGACCTCGGCAAACCCGCCCCGACCGGTCCGTTCCGTCCCTAGCCTGGGGATGATCGCGGAAGGTCGCCCGGGGGGTGAGGTGGCGGCGGGGTGAACCAGGGGAGCGGGCCTGCCCCGACCGGCCGGCACCGGGGCCCGACCGAGGCCCGAGCGGCGGCGGTCCCGTACCATCCGGCGCTCGACGGGATGCGGGCGCTCGCCGTCGCCGCGGTGCTCGCCTTCCACGGCGGGGTCGCGGCCCTGCCGGGCGGCTTCCTCGGCGTCGACGCGTTCTTCGTCCTCTCCGGCTTCCTGATCACCTCGTTGCTCCTGGCGGAGCGGGCCCGCACCGGCCGGATCGCCCTCGTCGCCTTCTGGGCCCGGCGCGCCCGCCGGCTGCTCCCCGCCCTGCTGCTGATGCTCGGCACGGTCGCCGTCGCCGGCCGGTGGCTCCTGCCCGGTACCGAACTCGGCGCGCTCCGGGCGGACCTGCTCGCCGCGCTCGGCTACGTCGCGAACTGGCGGATGAGCTACCGGGGCGGCGACTACTTCGCGGTCACCGCCAGCCCGTCCCCGCTCCAGCACACCTGGTCGCTCGGGATCGAGGAGCAGTTCTACCTGCTCTGGCCACTGCTGGCGGTGCTCCTGCTGATCCGCGTACGGCTGCTGCTCGGCGTCGCCGTGGCCGGCGCGCTGCTCTCCGCGGGCGCCGCCGCCGCGCTCTACGCCCCCGGCGACGTGGACCGGGCCTACTACGGCACGGACACCCGCGCCGCCGCGCTGCTCGTCGGCTGCGCCCTCGCCCTGCTGCTGGCCGGCCGGACCGGGCGGGACGCGCCGCGACCGGCGGGCCGGTGGGGACGGAGCTGGCCGGGGGCGCTGGCGCTCGCGGGGCTGGTCGGCACCGGCTGGTGCTGGACGCACGCCACCGGGGACGCCCCGTGGCTCTACCGGGGTGGCCTGCTCGGCGGCGCGCTCGCCGTCGCCGTGGTGATCGCGTACGCGGTGACCAGGCCGTACGCGCCGCTCGCGCGGCTGCTGGCCGTGCCGCCGCTGCTCTGGCTCGGCCGGATCTCGTACGGCGTCTACCTCTGGCACTGGCCGCTGTTCGGCGCGCTGACCGCCGACCGTACCGGGCTGGGCGGGCCGGCGCTGCTGGCCGTCCGCTGCGCGGCGACCCTGACGGTGGCGACCGCCTCGTACCTGCTGCTGGAGCGCCCCGTCCGGTACGGGCGGTGGTTCCGGTTCCCGCGCCGGCCCCGGCTCGCCCCGGCGCTGGCCGGTACCGCCGTCGCCGGCACCGCGCTGCTGGCGGTCGTGGCCACCGTGCCGCGCCCGGTGCCCGAGCCGCCCGTCGGTCCGGCGGCGGTCGCGGCGACCAGTCCGGCCGCCCCGGCGTCGCGGTCCCCGCTACACCGCCCGGGCCGCCGGCCGGGCCCGCTGCCCCGGGTCACCTTCCTCGGCGACTCGGTCTCCTGGTCGCTCGGCACCTACCTGCCCCGCCCGGCGAACCTGGCCGTGACCGTACGGGCCGTGCAGGGCTGCGGCATCGCCCGGCTGCCGGAGCTCCGGTACCTGGGCGAGCCGCACCCCAACTACCCGGGCTGCGAGAGCTGGGACGCGCGCTGGCGCCGGGCGGTGGAGTCCGACGACCCCGATCTCGCGGTGATCCTGCTCGACCGCTGGGAACTGATGGACCGCCGCCTGGACGGCACGTACCGGCACGTCGGGGAGCCGGCGTACGACGCGTACCTGAACCGGGAGCTGGGCCTGGCGATCTCGCTCGCCTCGGCGCGCGGGGCGCACGTGGTGCTGCTGACCGCGCCGTACACCCGGCGGGCCGAGCGCCCGGACGGCGGGCTCTGGCCGGAGGACGACCCGCCCCGGGTGGACGCCTGGAACAGGCTGCTGCGGGCCGCAGGCGCCGCCCGTCCCGGCCGGGTCAGCGTGGTCGACCTCAACCGGCGGACCTGCCCCGACGGGCGGTTCACCTGGACCGCCGGCAACGTCCGGCTGCGCAGCGACGGGCTGCACTTCACCCCGGAGGGGGTACGCCAGTGGATCGCACCGTGGCTGAACCCGCAGCTCGCCAAGCTCTCCACGCAGGGCCCCGGCTGAGCGCCGCGTCTCGGCTGAGCGCCGCGTCTCGGCTGAGCGCCGCGTCCTGGCTGAGCGCCGCGTCCTGGCTGAGCGCCGCGTGCCGGCGGGCGAGCGGCCGGGCGGCGGGCTACCAGGGCCGCGCCGGCTGCTGCGGGTACGGCCGGACGGGCACCCGCCAGCCGCTCAGGCGCGGCGGCCGGTGCCGCCCGAACCGCCAGAGCAGCAGCAGCCAGCTCACCCCGACCAGCGCGACGGTGGCGAGCCCGATCCACTCCAGCAGCGGCAGCAGCAGTGCCTGGGCCGCGGTCGGCCGGATCAGCTCGCCGTTGTCGGAGAGCTGGGCCCGGCTGGCCCCGGTGAGCAGCAGGGTCAGCAGCAGCGCGATGGTGTGCATGCCGTCCCAGAGCGCGTGCAGCACCGACACGCCCAGGTAGGCGGCGAGGAGCCGGACCCCCACCACGAAGTGTTCCCGGGTGCTGGCGGAGAAGAGCACGCCGCCGAGGATCGCGGTCCAGAGCCCGTGCCCGACCGGGGCCAGCACGCCGCGCAGGATCTCGGTCTCCACCACCTGGATGATCGAGAGGCCCTGGCGGGTGAAGAGCGCGACGAAGGCGTACCCGGCGGACTCCAGCGCGGAGAAGCCGAACCCCACGGCGGCGCCCAGGATCATCCCGTCCCGGACGGTACGGACGGTGAGCTGGCGGGTGAGGAAGGCCAGCGCCGCGAGCTTGACGGCCTCCTCGATCAGCCCGACGCCCAGGAAGAGCAGCACCGAGGGGCGCAGCAGGTACGACTCCAGCACGGAGGAGGCGAGCACGCCGAGCACCCCGCCGGTGAGGAAGAGCCCGAAGAGCAGGTTCGTGCTGACCTCGCCGGTGTCGCGCCGGGCCGCCGCCCAGGACACGAACGTCACCGGTACCAGGAAGCTGCCGAGCAGCACGAGGGTCGGTACCAGGGTCGGGTTGCCGGTGAGCAGGATGACCGCGACCGTGGCGAGCCAGAGGGCGAGCCCGACCAGGAAGATGCGCAGCCACTGGCGACCGGGGCGGACCGGTACCGCCGACGGCTCGATGGCCTCGTTCATGCCCGCCTCCCTGGACCCGGCCGGGCTCCGGCCCGCCCTCGTGGACCGGGCCGGCCCCGGGCCGGCCCGACTCGCGTCCGCCGCCGCGCCGGGTCGCTCAGTGGACCAGCCCGGCCAGCAGGTTGATCGTGGCCGCGATGATGATCGAGCCGAACAGGTACGACAGCAGGGTGTGCCGCAGCACGTGCACCCGCATCTCGTGGCTCGTCACGTCCGTGTCGGAAACCTGGAACGTGGTGCCGATCGTGAACGACACGTACGCGAAGTCCGAGTAGCGCGGCGGCGCCGGCTGGTTGAAGTCGATCCCACCGTCCGGACCGGTGTAGTAGATCCGGGCGTACCGGGCCGTGAAGATCGTGTGCACCACCGCCCAGGAGAGCACCACGCTCACGACACCGAGCACGGCGTGCAGCTCCTTGCGGTAGCCCGGCTGCGACTGCGCCCCGATCAGCACCACGCCGACCGCCACCAGGCTGACCACGCAGGCGCCGAGCAGCAGCAGGTCGCGCAGCGCCCGGTTCGGGTCCTCGCGCAGCGCGAGCTGGGCGGTCCTGGTCGCGTCCATCGGCCACAGCGTCCACCAGGTCCAGGCCAGGTACGCCGCCGCGGCGGCGTTCCAGCCGACGACCGGCCCGAGGGACGGCAGGTAGAGCACCCCGCAGGCCGCACCGGCCGCGAGCCCGAGCACCGCCAGCGCGGCGAGCTGCACGCCCGGGGTCGCCGGTTCGCGCCGCCCGTCGCGTCCCCACCCCACCAGACTTCCGCCGGTGGCGCGGTCAGATGCCGCGCAGGTGCTGGGCCACCCGCTGGTGCTTGCGGTCGCGCGCCCGGGCCGCCAGGTCGGCCGGGGTCACCTCGGGCGCGACGTCGGTCGCCGCCGAGCGGAGCACCTCGTTGCTGTTCTGGTAGTCCACGGGCGGCAGGGCGCGCAGCGCCCGCAGCACCTGCGGCGGGGCGCCCGCCTCCTGCGCGCCGTGAATGATCTGTTCCTTGCTCGCCGGGTAATCCATCGACGAGAGGTATCGCAGCACGTCGGCGTTGCTCACCATGAGTTCCGCTCCTCGCCGTTTTGTCTGATCCAACCGGTCGGCGCTTACCCGCTCCGGACGGGCTCACGCTCGATCCGGCCCGCCGGTTCGGACCTTTTCTCCCACGGCCTCCCGAAGGCTCCCCGGTTCGGGGTCGGGTCAGCGCGGGCGCGGGTTCGGCAGGTCAGGCGCGGGTGCGGGTTCGGCAGGTCAGGCGACCGCGCCGGCCTCGCGCAGCCGGCGGATCGCCTCGTCGTCGCGGCCGAGTTCGCGCAGCAGCTCGTCGGTGTGCTCGCCCGGGTGCGGCGGCGGGCGCCGGATCCCCCCGGGGGTGCGGCTGAGCCGCGGCGCCGGGGCGGGCTGGGTCGCCCCGGCGTGGTCGACGAAGACCCGCCGCGCGGCCAGGTGCGGGTGGTGTGGCGCCTCCCGCCAGTCCAGCACCGGCGCGACGCAGGCGTCGCTGTGTTCCAGCAGCTCGCACCACTCGTCCCGGGTGCGGGTGCGGAACAGCCGGGCCCAGTGCTCGCGGGCGACCGGCCACTGCGCCGGGTCGGTGCGGTCGCGCCCCTCGCCCGCCGGCGGCTCGTACCCGGTCCGGCGGACCAACTCCGCGTAGAAGCGCGGCTCCAGCGCGCCGACCGCGAGGTACCGGCCGTCCGCGCACTCGTACGTGCGGTAGAAGGGCGCCGCCCCGTCGAGCAGGTTGGCGTCGCGCTCGTCGCGCCACATGCCGAGCCGGCGCAGGGCGTGCACCTGGGTGGTGAGCAGCGCGACGCCGTCGACGACGGCCGCGTCGACGACCTGCCCGGTCCCGCCGGCCCGTACGTCGAACAGCGCGCAGACCACCCCGAAGGCGAGCATCATCCCGCCCCCGCCGAAGTCGCCGAGCAGGTTCAGCGGCGGTACCGGTGGCTCGCCGGTCGGGCCGATGCCGTACAGGGCGCCGGTGAGCGCCAGGTAGTCGATGTCGTGTCCGGCGTACGGGGCGTTCGGGCCCTCCTGCCCCCAGCCGGTCATCCGCCCGTAGACGAGCCCGGGGTTGACCGCGTGGCAGTCGGCCGGACCGAGGCCGAGCCGTTCGGTCACCCCCGGACGGAAGCCCTCCAGCAGGGCGTCCGCGTCGGCGACCAGGTCGAGCACCACACGCCGCCCCTCGGCGCTCTTGAGGTCGACCGCGATCGACCGCCGTCCCCGGTTGAGCAGGTCCGGGTGCGGCGTACGGGCGGACGGCCCGGGCGCCACGTCACCGATCCGGTCGACGCGTACGACGTCGGCGCCCATGTCGGCGAGCATCATCGCGGTGAACGGGGCCGGCCCGATCCCGGCCAGCTCGACGACCCGGATTCCGGCCAGCGGGCCGGCGGGCGGGTGGGGGAGGCTCTCGGTCATCGGGTCACGATAGGGCAACCCCCGCTATTGACGTCCCTGAGCGCCGACGAAACTGATGATCATCAACTCTCCCGGTGACCGGCTCGCGTCTTCGCGCGCCGTTCACCTCTTGTCATCGTTAGTTAATGTCGTGCTAGGTCTTACGCCGTTCGACGGCTGGACACTGTCCACCGCCCGTGCAACTCCCGGTTGTCGAATCTCTGTCGTATCCGTGGATTGCCCGTGAGGACGCGGAGGTCGAATTGGTGGCACTGCTGAGTTTGATCGTGCCGGTGTACCGGGTGGAGGAATACCTGGCGGAGTGCCTGGATTCGATCTTCGGGCAGTCGTTCACGGATTTCGAGGTGGTCGCCGTCGACGACGCCTCGGACGACGGCAGCGCGAAGATCCTCGAATGGTACGCGCAGCGCCATCCGCAGCTGAGAATCGTCACGCTGGAGCGCAACGGCGGACTGGGCAACGCCCGCAACGTCGGCATCGCGCACGCCACCGGCACGTACGTCTGGTGCGTCGACAGCGACGACTGGCTGCCCGAGGGGACCCTGGCCGCGGTCGCCGAGCGCCTCACCGCCACCAGCCCCGACCTGCTGGTCGCCGGCTACGCCCGGGTCTATCCCGACGGGACGGTGGAGCACCACACGGTCGAGCCCGTGGGCGGCGGATCGCCGGTGCCGGACGTCTTCGACTTCGCCGAGCAACCGGGTCTGCTCGACATTCTCTGGATCGCCTGCAACAAAGTCATCCGTCGCGAGTTCCTGGCCCGGTCCGGCCTCACCTTCGGCCCCGGCTGGTACGAGGACGTCGCGTTCATCGTGCCGTTGATGCTCGCCGCCCGCCGGATTTCCCTGCTCGACCGATACTGCTACGCGTACCGCCAGCGGCCGGCTGGCGCGATCACACAAACCGTCAGCGCCCGCCATTTCGAGGTGTTCGACCAGTGGGAGCGGGTCTTCGCCTTCATGGACGCCCGACCGGGTGAATTCCCCACCCTCCGGCCACTGATCTTCCAGCGGGCGATCTGGCACTGCCTGCAGGTGATGGGCCACGCCCGCCGGGTGCCCCGGTCGATGCGGCGCGCCTATTTCGCCCGCACCACCGAGCTGTACCGCCGGCACCTGCCGCCCGGCGGCGCGCCGATGCCGGGCGGGAACGAGGGGATCAAGCAGCGGCTGGTCGCCGCCGGCGCGTACCCGTTCTTCGAGGCGCTGATGCTGGCCTGGCAGACCCGGGGCCGGTTGGTGCGCGCGGTGCGCCCGCCGCGACCGCGTACCCTCGATGCGCGGTCACTGGTCAAGACGGGCTGAGATACCGATGAAGCAATCGCACCCCGGGTCGGCGCGGACCGGCCCGGTCGGTCAGGGCTGGGCCTGGCGGCTCGCCGGCACCCCGGCGCCGCGCCTGCCCGAACGGGTCGCCCGCGTCGCCGGCCGGCACGTCTGGCGGGCACCACGCCGGGTTCACGTGCTGGCCGGCTCGATCGACCGGCTGCGGGACCTGCTCGCCGACCCGGCCACCGCCCGCCCCGCGCGCGGGGTCCGCGTCGTGGTCGCGTACTGGCGGGCACCGCGCAGGGGCTGGTCCGCCGCGGTCGGCCCGCTGCCCCACCTGGTCCGGCAGCGGGTCGCGCTGCCGGTGTTGGGCCGGGGCGCCGCCACCGTCAGCCTGCGCCTGTCCCGCCCCGCCCCGCTGCGGGACCTGCTCCGCGCGGCCCTGCACGCCCTGGCTCCCAGCCACCCGCTGCCGGAGCCGGCCAGCCCGGACCTCACCGCGTACCGGCTGCTGCCGTCGTACCTGCCGGGTGCGCCGGGCGGGCCGGTGGTGCTCGCCGGTGACCTGCCCACCAGCAGTGAGATCCGCCCGCACGACATCGTGCTCCAGCCGCCCGGGGCGCCCGCGCCCGCCGAGCCGGCCGATCCGCCGTACGCGGTCGCCTACACCGCGACCCGGCACGCGCTGGCCGGTCCGGGCGGGCCGCTGGTGCTGGTCGACGCGGAGCGGATCAACCCGCGGGGCCGGCGCGCCGAGGCGTACCGGCCCGGCGCGGCCCGGGCGCGGCTCGAATTCGCACCGGCCCGCCGCCGCGCCGGCGGCCGGGTCGAGGCGTGGCGGCCGCTGGCCGGCGCGGGGCTCGACGCGCCGGTCCTCGCGGCGCTGCGCGACACCGCCGCCGTCGAGGTCCCGCCGCTGCCCGAGGGGTCGGCGACCGATCCGACCGAGGTCGCCGCGCTGCTGGTGCAGCTCGCCGCGACCGGCGTGCTGGTGCACGCCCCGAGCCTGCCGCCGGCCGTCACGGACCTGATCACCCCGCCGCTGCGGGCCATGCTCGCCACGCCGGTGCCCGCCGGGGCCGACCCGCTCGCCCTGGAGGCGCGCAGCGTCCGGCAGCGCCGGGCCGCGCTGCGCGGGCACGCCGCCGCCTTCGCCCTGCCGCCGCTGACCGCCAGCACCTTCGGCGACCTGGGCCGGCTGCCCAGCGTGAGCGCCATCCTGGCGACCCGCCGCCCCGAGCTGCTGGCCACCGCGCTGACGGCGATCACCCGCCAGACGTACCCCGAGCTTGAGATCATCTGCTGTCCGCACGGCATCGAGCTGCCGCCCGAGGCGCGGGCGGTGCTGGTCGAGTCGGGGCGGCCGTACCAGATCCTGACCGGCGGTCCCGGCACCGGTTTCGGCGAGCTGCTCGGTACGGCCACCCGCGCGGCGCGCGGCAGCCTGATCACCAAGTTCGACGACGACGACACCTACTCCACCGAGCACGTCTGGGACCTGGTGCTGGCCCGGCACTACTCGGGCGCCACCCTGGTCGGCAAGGGCACCGAGTTCGTGCACCTGGAGGAGGCGGGCATCACCGTGCGCCGCTCGTCCGGGGTGCCGGAGGCGGACGGGGAACTGGTCGCCGGCGGCACGATGCTGCTGGCCAAGGGCGACCTGGAGGCCGTCGGCGGCTGGCGCCCGGTGCCCCGCTCGGTCGACTACGGGCTCATCGAGCGGCTGCGCCAGGCCGGGGCGACCATCTACCGCACCCACCCGCTCGGCTACGTCTACCACCGCCGCACCACCGGGCACACCTGGGATCCGGGGCAGCAGTACTTCCTCGACAGCGCGCACACCCGCTGGGAGGGGATTCCGGCGGACGCGATCGGCGACGCGGAGCCGGACGCCGACGGCGCCGCGCCGCTGTCCGGGGTGGTCGCCGGCGAATAGCCCGTGCCGGCCCCCCGCTCATGGCACCGTGAGCGGGGAGGTTCCGCACCGTAATGCCCCATCTTGCCGAGTCGTCCGCCCTGGCGTCGATCGGCTCACCCCTGCTCTGGGTGGTGAGCATCATCGGCGTGCTCGTCCTGCTCGCGATGGACTTCCTCATCACCCGGCGCCCGCATGAGGTACGGATCCGGGAGGCGATCGGCTGGTCGATCTTCTACATCGCCCTGCCGCTCGCGTTCGGGGCGTACCTCTGGGGCCGGTACGGCGGCGGCGAGGCGACCAAGTACCTCACCGGTTACGTCGTCGAGAAGTCCCTCTCGGTCGACAACCTCTTCGTCTTCATGCTGCTGCTCAACGCGTTCGCGGTGCCGACGCGGCTCGCCCAGCGGGTGCTGCTCTACGGCATCACCGGGGCGCTGGCGCTGCGCGGCGTCTTCATCGCCCTCGGCGCCGCCGCGCTGGAGACGGTCGACTGGGCGTTCCTGCTCTTCGCCGCCGTTCTGATCGCCACCGCCGGCAAGCTGCTGCGCGACGCGGTCACCGGCCGGGGCACGCACGTCGACGTACGGAGAATGCGCTCGGTACGGCTGCTGCGGCGGGTCATGCCGGTCACCGACGACTACCGGGGGCCACGGCTGACCGTGCGCCAGGACGGGCGGCGGGCGCTCACCCCGCTGAGCCTGGTGGTGGTCGCCGTGCTCGCCACCGACGCCGTCTTCGCCGTCGACTCGGTACCGGCCGTCTACGGCATCACCGAGGACCCGTACCTGGTCTTCGCCACCAACGCGTTCGCCCTGCTCGGGCTCCGGGCGCTCTACTTCGTACTGCGGGCGGCGCTGGCCCGGCTGGTGCACCTCAGCTACGGGCTCGCCGTGATCCTGGCCTTCATCGGGGTCAAGCTGGCGCTGCACTGGGCGCACGGGGTCTGGCCCGGGGTGCCGCAGATCCCGACGCTGCTCTCCCTCGGGGTGATCCTGCTGGTGCTCGCCGGGGTCACCATCAGCAGCGTGGCGACCACCCGGGACGGCCCGGACCACTCCCGCGACCGGGCGCTCAACGGTGAGGTGGCCCACCACAAGTCATGATCGCGAAACCGGCCGGGCGAAGCGGAGGGGATGGTAGGAATAGCGCATGGGCATAGTGTCACCGGGCTTCCAGGGCCGGCCCCGCTCCGGCGGGCCGGCGCTGCCACCCGGGCAGTACCTCACCGAGGACTTTCCCGTGCTCTCGGCCGGACCCACGCCCCGGGTACCGCTCGACAGCTGGGCATTCGCGATCACCACCGAGTCGGGGGAGGAGCACCGCTGGTCCTGGGCCGAGCTGATGGCCCTGCCGAGCGAGACCCCGACGGTGGACATCCACTGCGTCACCCGCTGGTCGAAGCTGAACACCACCTGGCAGGGGGTCTCCCTCGACACGCTGATGGCCGACGTGGAGACCGCCGCCGACTACGCGCTGGCGCACTCGTACGGGGGATACACCACCAACCTGCCGCTGGAGGACCTGCTCGACGGCCGGGCCTGGGTCGCGTACCGGTTCGACGGGGAGGACCTCGCGCCGGAGCACGGCGGGCCGGCCCGGCTGCTCGTACCGCACCTGTACTTCTGGAAGTCGGCGAAGTGGGTGCGCGGCATCGAGCTCAAGCTGATGGACGAGCCGGGGTTCTGGGAGACCGCCGGCTACCACGACTACGGTGACCCATGGCGCGAGCAGCGGTACCAGGGGGACTGACCCGTACCGGGGCCGGCTGGCGGGCCGCCCGGGTGGTCGAACGCCGCGACGAGACGCCCACCGCACGGACGCTGGTGCTGGAGGTGCCGGACTGGCCGGGACACCTCGCCGGCCAGCACATCGACATCCGGCTGACCGCCGCCGACGGCTACCGGGCCGAGCGCGCCTACTCGCTGGCCGGGCCGGCCGACGGTAACCGGATCGAGGTGACGGTTCAGCGGGTGCCCGACGGCGAGGTCTCCCCGTACCTGGTGGAGAACCTCCCGGTCGACGTGCCGGTGGAAATCCGCGGCCCGGTGGGCGGCTGGTTCGTCTGGCGCCCCACCGACACCGCGCCGGTGCTGCTGGTCGCCGGGGGTTCCGGCATCGTGCCGCTGATGGCGATGATCCGGGCCCGTCGGGCCGCGGGCAGCCGGGTGCCGTTCCGGTTGATCTATTCGGTACGCACCGAACGCGACGTCTACTACGCCGACGAGCTGCGCCGCCGGACCCGGGAGGACTTCGGGCTGGACGTCTTCCACGTCTACACGCGGGAGACCCCGGAGGGCTGGCCGGAGCCGGCGCGGCGCATCGGCGTGGCCGACGTGAACAGTCACGGCTGGCCGCCGGAGCTCGAACCGGCCGCCTTCGTCTGCGGGCCGACCGGCTTCGTGGAGAAGGTCGCGGACATCCTGATCGCGCTGGGGCACGACTCGCGCCGGGTGAAGACCGAACGGTTCGGCCCGACCGGGTGACGGCGCCGGGTCGGACCGGGGCCGCCTGGCGGAAGACCAGGGTGGACCGGCGGTCGGGCCGGCACCGGGCGCGGCCGGCCGAACCGACCGAGGAGAGGACGGATGATGACGGATCAGCTCTACACCGACGGTAACGTGCTGGCCGGACCGCTGCGCGAGGTGTTCGCGGTGGACGTCACCACGGCGGTCGACCGCTGCGCCTCCTGCGGCATGACCGGGCCGGTGGCGTCGCTGCGGGTCTACTCGCACGCGCCGGGCCTGGTGGCCCGCTGCCCGAACTGCGACGCGGTGGTGCTCCGGCTGGTCCGGGGGCCGAACACGGCCTGGCTGGACCTGCGCGGGGCGACGTTCCTGCAGATCCCGATGCCCCCGGAGCCGGTACAGCCGGTCCTGGGCGAGCTGCCCCGCCCCTGAGGGAGGGCGTTGCCCCGCCTGTGGCGGGCGCGGCGTCGGTGCGACGGTTGGGCTAGACTGGGCGCGGATCTCGTCCCCGTCGATGGCCCGCGTGCGCCGACAAGCACGCCGCACATGGACGAACTCTCCCGCGGCGGAGCCGCCCGCCTCCGGTGAGCCCGGCCATCCGGGTCCGGCCCCGCCGGGAACTCCGCGCCGCCCGTCGCCCGCGTGCCCACCGCTGCTGGGGGCATCTCGTCGCCGCGCCGCTCTGGCCGATGCACGGGGCCAATCTCGGTACGCTGCTGCGCACCTGCGACGCGGTCGGCGCCTGTCTGGCCGTACCGCCGTTCGACTGGGTCGACGGTGCCCTCGCCCGCGGCAACACGCTGCGGAAACGCGGCTGCGTGCACCGGGTCGGCGACCCGCTCGGGTGGCTGGCGCGGGAACGGGCCGCCGGCACCCACGTCGTCGGGGTGGAGCTGGCCGACGAGGCGGTCCGGCTCGCCGACCTGCCGGCCGCGCGCCGCCGGACGGTGATCGTGCTCGGCCACGAGGCGACCGGCATCCCCGACGAGGCGCTGGACTCCCTGGACTCGGTCGTGGAGATCCCGATGGTCGGCACCGGCCTGAGCCTCAACGTGGCGGTCGCCGGGTCGCTGGTGCTCTACAAGCTCGCGGGCCTGCTCTGAAAGCTCGCGGAATGCTCTGCCGAGGTGTCGAGGCGGCCTGCTCTGCCGAGGTGTCGAGGCGGTCGGCGGACCCGTGCCTTTCGGGAAGGGTCGGCAAGAACACAAGTGCAAGCCTTTGCTTGCACTTGCCTCCGGCGTTGTGCAAGCATTCGGTTGCACATGATGCCGCTGCCTGGGCCGCGATTCGGCCGGCCGACACGGCGCGACACCCGTACCCATCTGCGCCGCGGCCTCCGCCGCGGCCAGAGGAAAAGGAAGGCACCCGGTGGATCTGCACCTGGCCGGCAAGACCGCGGTCGTTACCGGCGGCAGCAAGGGAATCGGTCTGGCACTCGTCCGTACCCTGCTCGCCGAGGGAATGCGCGTGGTCACCGCCTCGCGCACCATCACGGCGGGGCTGAAGGAAACCGCGGCCGTGCCCGTGACCGTCGACCTCTCCACGGCCCACGGTCCGGCGGAACTCGTCGACCGGGCTCTCGTCGAACTCGGCGGCATCGACCTGCTCGTCAACAACGTGGGCGTCGGCGATACCGACGACTTCGCCAAGGGCGCGCGGCTCAACCTGATCGAGCTGCCGGACGACGTCTGGGAGCACACCTTCAACCTGCACTTCTACAGCGCGCTCCGGGTCAGCCGCGCCGCGCTTCCGAGCCTGGTCGAACGCCGGGGCACGATCATCAACGTCTCCTCGGTCGGGGCACGTTCCGTGGCCGCCGGGCCCGCCGACTACAACGTCTCCAAGGCGGCGCTCAGCGCGCTCACGAAGGTGCTCGCCGAGCAGTTCGGGGGGAAGGGCGTACGCGCCATCACCGTCTCGCCCGGACCGGTCGGCACCGGCGTGTGGACCGACCCGGACGGCTTCGTCGGCCGCATGGCGAAGGAGCAGGGCGTTCCGCACGACGCGCTCGTGGAGCAGATCCTCGCCGCGTCCGGCGTGACCACCGGCCGGGTGGCCACACCGGAGGAGGTGGCCCGGCTCATCGCGTTCCTGGCCTCGCCCAACAACATCACCGGTAGCGAGTACTTCGTCGACGGAGGCATGATCAAGAACGTGTGACGCTCGCGGACGCGCGTTGCCGGACGGTTGTCGTGCGGCACGCGCGGCCGGTCGCCCCGGCCGTCGCGCCGGCCGGGCGCGACGGGCTTCTTCAATCCAGCCCCGGCCGGCGCGGCCTACTGCTCGGTGCGGCCGGACGGGCGAGCGGGGCGAGCGCCAGCCAGAGGCAGGCGGCGCCCAGCCCTTCGAGGAGCCGCAGCGCGCCGCTCGCCGGTCGGCCGGCGACCATCAGACCGATCCCCGCCACGACCAGCAACACCTGCCACGGCGCGGCGACGCGCCGCACGGTGGCCAGCACCACCAGCGCCAGCAGGCCGACGAAGAGCAGCATCGGGCCGACCGTGAAAAAGACCAGCTCCACGCCGGGCACGGCGAACACCCGGTCGTAGAGGTCGACCATCGCGGGCTTGTCGGCGGTACGCAGGCCCACGACCAGGTCGATGACCATCTGTACGACCAGCGCCGCCGCCCCGGTCAGCGCGACGGCGAGGGCGACCCGGGCGGCGGGCGAGCCACCGAGGAGACGGAACAGCGCGTACGCGGCGGCTCCGAACAGCACGAAGCTCACGATCCACAGCGCGTGCGCGACATCCCAGCCGGTGTTCGGGCCGGAGCTGCCGCCGAGGCGCATGATCGCCCAGCCGGCCAACCAGCCGAGCGGTGCCGCCACCAGCCCGGCGGCGGGCAGACGGGCCGACCGCGACGACCGGGTGTCGATCAGTCTCGATGTCATGGATGGACCGTAGGCGCCGCCGACCGTCGCGCGCATCGGTGGTGCCCCGGAACCGCGCCCCGACTCTTCGGCCGGGGCGTACCCGTAGGGCGCGCACGGGCGAAGAGCCGGGGCCGGGCCGCGCGGCCGGTACGGCCTACCGCCGGCCCTCCGACCGGTACTCGTCGAAGATCTCGCCGAGGGCGCGCCGTGCGTACGTCGCCTCGTCGTCGGTCCCGCCCAGGGTCCGAGCCCGGGTGTCCAGCATCTTCCAGAGAGCCCAGCCGCGCCCGCGCGCCCACGTCGCCCGGTCCACGGACAGCCGGTCCCGGAACGCCCGCCGACCCTCGGCGGTCAACAACGTCCAGGCGATCGCCAGGTCGCAGGACGGATCGCCGGCGCCGCACGTACCGAAGTCGATGACGGCGGCCAACTTCCCGTTACCGAGCAGGAGATTGCCCCGCGCGACGTCACCGTGGAGCCAGGTCGGCACCCCGTCCCAGGGCGCGTCGAGCGCGTCCTTCCAGATCTCGCGGGCCAGCTCCACGTCGACGTGGCCGTCCAGCGTCGCCAGCGTGCGCTCGGCCAGCCCGGCGAAGGTGCGCAGCGTGCCGCCCCGGAACCAGTTGTGCTTGCCGGGCCGGGGGCCGCCGGTGGGATCGACGCGCCGCAACGCCGACAGGAACTCGGCCAGGTCGAGGGCGAACCGGACGGGGTCGGCGATCCGCTCCGCGCTCGCGGACTCGCCCTCGATCCACGAGTAGATCGACCACGGATACGGGTAGCCGGCGCCGGGTTTCCCCTGGGCCAGCGGCACGGGGATGGGCAGCGGGAGCCGGGATGCGAGTTCCGGCAGCCAGCGGTGCTCCTTCTCGACTGCCAGGGCGTACTCGGCCGCGCTGGGCAGCCGCACCGACATCCCGGATCCCAGGTGGAAGGTCCAGTTGTCCCAGCCGCCCTTGTCGACCGGCCGGACCGGGAGGTCCGCCCACCGGGGGAACTGCTCGGCGACGAGCCGGCGTACCAGCTCCGTACCGACGGTGACGCGTTGCGGTGCGGGACCGAGCTGCGGGACGTCGCTCACCGGAGCGTCCCTGCCGGACAGGGGAGAGCGGAGCGGCGGCGGCGCCACTGGCGCGCGTACTCGGCGTCGGGCCGGACGGCCGGCAACGGATTTCCACCCGTCGATCTAGGGCAAATCCTTGTGATTGGAGATCAAATAGCGAGGATATGCCCTAGATCGACGGGTGCTCGGGGTCGTCCGTCGTCCCCGGCGGGGTGGGCCGGGGCGGGCCGAGCAGCCGTTCGATCAGCCTCGGCTCGCCGGGCCAGGCGGCCAGCAGCACCTCGCGGGGCACCTGCCGGCCGGCGTACCGCAGCGCCAGCGCGACCACCACGATGTCGTCCAGCGGGCCGATGACCGGCAGGAACTCGGGTATGAGGTCGATCGGGCTGGCCACCCAGATGCCGGCGAACAGGATCGCGATCTTCGCGCGGCGCGGTACCCGGGGATCCCGGCGCAGCCGTCGCACGGTCGTCACGCAGTCGGGGACGAACGCCGCGAGGTCCCGCAGGATCCCGGGCGGCAGGCGGCGGGCCAGCAGGATCAGCAGCGCCCACGAGGCCGCCAGCAGGCCGATGCCGATCGCCAGGCCGACGAGCCAGTCACGCATCCGCTGCCTGCCCGGCCAGCGCCCCGATCAGCGCGTCCGGCGGGACGCTCGCGGGCCGGTCGCTGACCTGGCCGTCGCCGAGTTCCACGACGCGCCACGCCCCGTCCGACCGCAGCGCCAGGTCCACGGTGACGAACGGCAGGTCCAGACCGGCGAGCAGCGGCGCGAGCGCGGCCACCTCGACGCCGTCGGGCACGGCCGCGTCGGGGGTGTCGGGGTGCGGCCCGACCAGGGCCAGCCGCCCGTCGATCCACCAGGTCCGTACCTCGGCGGAGGTGAACCGCTCGAACCGGCGGAGCACCAGGCCGCCGGTGAAGTCGTCCTCCCGCAGCTCCAGGAAGCGCCGCGCGATCCGCCAGGCGCCGTCGCGGTCGGCCACGTCGGGGACGTACGCGGCCTCGTGCCAGTGGTGTTTCATCGACTTGGTGTAGTCCCGCAGCACCGCCGGTCCCGACCCGAGCCGCTGGCGAGCGTGGTCGAAGCCGTCCCGGTCGGCGCCGACCGTCCACGCCGTCTCGGGGGTCAGCGCGGCGAGCGGGTCGTACCATCCGGGCAGCTCGTGGGCGCGGCGGTACCGCTCGGGCGTGGTCCGCAGGGTGACCTCCCGCGCGGCCAGCGCCTCGGCGAACGCCGCGTACCGCTCGGCGCGCAGCATCCAGCCCCGGTAGACCGCGGGCCCGGCACCGGCGACGCGGGCGACGGCCGGGCCGGGCTCGCCGGCGGCCAGCGCGTCGTGGTCCACCACCGCGACGTCCCAGCCGGCGTCCCGGGCCGCGCCCGCCTCGGGCGCGAAGTGCGGGTCCGGTCTTCGGGGACGCAGCGGATCCCCGGGTACGAGCAACAGCATCGTCTCACCTCGTCGGAAAGCTGATCACCGCGCCACGGTGCGGGGCGTACACGGGTCCGGTCAGCACAGCGGGGACCGGTAGAGCACCTCGACGTAGACGATCTCGTCGTGCACCACGTCGAGGACGAGATAGCCAGACCAGGGCGCGTCGAGTGCGACGTTGCGGTGCCCGTCGCCGTACGGGCCGTCGGGGCGCGGCGCGGTGTGGAAGCTCTGGCAGAAGTCGTCCTCGCAGGAGCAGGCCTCGACGACGCGCAGCCGGTCGACCTGCTCGGTCAGCCGATCCTCGCCGTACTCCCGCAGGGCGGCGGCGAGTTCTCCCGCGAAGATCGGCCAGGTGGCGCGCAGCAACGGCGCCTCGGCCAGTCGGACGTCCACCGGCGGAGGTTACCCGACCAGCCTCCGTGCGAGGACATCCTGCCGGACGAGTCACGGCGTCCGGGGTGGTATTCCGGTAGCGGGGCGCCGCGGGGGCAGGATGGGAGGACCGCCCGGCGGGCGACGATGAGCGCCACCCCGGCCCACCCGGCCCGGACGGGCCCCGGCCACGAGTAGTGGAGTGAGCCAGCCATGTCGTTGCAGGTCGCGGTCTGCGGTCCGGCCGAGTGCATCGAGCGGGAGGCGGCGGACGCCTTCCGGGTGGGCCAACTCCTGGCGGCCGGGGACGCCGTGGTGGTCTGCGGCGGGGGCGCGGGTGTGATGGGCGCGGTCGCGGCCGGGGCCCGCACGGGTGGCGGGCTGGTGATCGGCGTACTGCCGACCGGCGACCGGGCCACCGCCTCGCCCGACCTCTCGGCGGCGATCGTCACCGACATGGGTGAGGCCCGCAACGCGATCATCGTGGCGAGCGCCGACGCCGTGATCGTCATCGGTGGCTCCTGGGGCACCCTGAGCGAGTTGGCGCTGGCGAAGCGGCGCGGCGGCGTACCCGTCATCTCGCTGGGCGGCTGGCGGGTGACCGACCACGACGGCGCGGCGATCGGCGGGATCGCGCACGTGGCCACGGCCGAGGAGGCGGTGGCCGCCGCGCTGGGCCGGCCCTCGGCATCGTCGCGAGCATGAATCGCGCGCTGCCGGGGTGAGCCGGACGGCGCGTGCGGCCGGCCGGCCGGGCGCCCACCGCACCTCGTACCGCCGGCGGTCTGCCGAAGCCTCAGCTCAGGGGGCGTCTCGGCGGCAGCCAGCCGAGCACCCGCGCGAACATCACGTCGGGCGGGGGCGCCGTGTCCGGGTGCAGCCGGTAGAGGTCGCGGATCATCTCGTGCAGGACGCCGCAGAGGTAAATGCTGGTCTGCACCGGATCGGTCCGGTAGTCCTCGACCAGGAACAGGCGGGCCTCGCCGCAGGGCCAGGGCTGGCCGTCCATGCGGCAGTGCCACAGCGGGCGCTGGGCCGCGTGGACGAGTTGGCGCGGTGGGGTCGCGGGGTTCACGGTTCGCTCCGCCGGATCGGTGGCCACGACTCCAGCGCCGCCACGCGTACGACCACGGTCCGCTCGCGCCCCTCGACGCCGCCCGAGATCTCCCTACCGGTGACCTGCACCCAGGTCAGGCTGTCGATCTCCCGCCCCGCAGGCGTCAACACCCGCGTCACCCGCAGCCGCAGCCAGTCGCGGCCCGGCCGGTACGCCTTCGGCGGAACGACGAGACAGTCCCCCTCCTGGAGTACGGGATTCACCGGTGCCCCCTCCGTCGCGAGTGTCGGGGGCAGATCGACAATTCGCGCCGACACGGCCCGTTCGATTCCGCCGCGATCTCGACTCATTCCGTACCCCCTTTGTTAATGGAAGGGAGCCGCCCCGTACCCCTTGAAAACGGGGCGGCTCCACACGGTCGCGCCCGAGCCGTCTCGGTGCCGTAGGTCCGAGCGTTTCCGCTGGTGACAGTCTGGTGTGGAGCCCGATAGTCTCGGAAGGCGCCGGGGGAGCAGTGATCCGGCAATGGCGAGCGCCGATCCGCATTCGGACGGAATCAAGGGGGATTGCGTGAACGATCTTCGGGAGCTGCTCAGGCAGAAGCGGACCGCCAAAGGACTGACGCAGGATCAGGCGGGCGCGGCGGTCAACGTCAGCGCGTCGTCTATCGGCGGCTTCGAGTCCGGCCGGATGATCCCGATGCCGGACACCGCGAAGGCCCTCGACGACTTCTACGGGACCGGCGACGAGATCCAGCGCCTCTCGGTCGACGCGCGCGCCGACGCGCAGGCCCCCTGGCTGCGACCCTGGACGGACAACGAGCGGCGCGCGACGCTGTTGCGCTGGTTCGAGCACAGCCTGATTCCCGGACTCCTGCAGACCCGGGAGTACGCGCGCGCCGTCCTCGCGGCCGGTCCGCACACGCCGGAGCGGGTCGAGGAGTTGACGGCCACCCGGCTGGCCCCGGCAGGAGGCGGCTCTCGACCGGCCCGACCCGACAATGCTCGTCGCCATCGTCGGCGAACCGGCGCTGCACCACGGCGATCCGGCGATCATGAAGCAGCAACTGGAGCACCTGGTCGACATCGGACACCGGTCGACCGTGCACATCCGGGTCATCCCCCAAGATGCGGGCCTGCACGCCGGGCTGACCGGGGCGTTCGTCGTGGCGATCCTGCCGGGCGGGTCCCGCCTCGGCTACCTGGACGACCAGCTACGCGGCCGGACCGTCTCCGACACCGACGAGATAGGCGAAATGGAGCGGACGTGGGAGAGTCTGAGTGCGCTCGCGCTCACGTGCGACCAGTCCCGCGACCTGATCCTGAGGATGATCCATGACTACCACTGAGCCCATCTGGCGGAAGTCCACCCGCAGCGGTTCCAACGGCGGCGCCTGCGTCGAGGTCGCCGACAACCTGCCGGACGTTGTCCTCGTACGCGACACCAAGGACCGCGACGGCGGCACCCTGACCTTCGCGCCCGCCGCCTGGCGGGCCTTCGTCCAGTTCACCAAGCGGTCCTAGACGAGGGAACTGCTCACCCCGAGCCCGGTACGCGGGGCAGGCGCCGCGCCGGCCGACGACTACCTCTGTTGAACCGTGGCTCGGCCACGGGCTCACCTGCGCGCCCGTGGCCGGTCCGGCACGACGATCGTCTCGACGGTGACGGGGGCGCCCCGGTCGCGGGACACGACCGCGCGGACCCCACTGGGCATCGCGGTTACGTCCGGTCGGGCTGGGGACGGGATCGACCCGGATCAGCTACCGCCCTACCAGCCCCGGGACCCGCGTGCGCCCGAGCCCGGTGCGAACGCGCGATTGCTGTCCACTGGAGACATCTCGGCCCCTCCTCGTTATGATCACGACCTCTTCGCACGGGATGAGGTGCAACGATGCGACGCAAGCTCGCTCCGGTCATGGTGATCGCGCTCGTCGGGGCCCTGGTGTTCGGTCCGGCGCCGAGCGACGCCAGCCAGCCGAAGGCGCTCGGCACCCCGGCCGGGATCGCGACGACGGCCGACACAACGATCATGACGACCCCGAGCCGGACGGCCGCACCGTCCACCGTCGCGGTCGCGGCCACGGTAGGCCTGAAGACGGTCACCCACAACATCTGCGGCGGCGAGTGCAGGAAGGGCACCACCGACAGCCTGCCGGTCATCGCGGACCTGATCGACGCGTACCGGCCGCACCTGGTGATGTTGCAGGAGGTGTGCTGGCCGCAGTTCGAGTGGTTCGGCGGGCACGCCTTCGCCTCCGGCACCTACCAGTTCGGCTACACCACCCTGCTCACCAACTACACCGGCTGCGGCGCCACGAGCTGCGCGGTCAACGAGGACACGGACCCGGCGAACGACGACCGGCGCTGTTGGATCGGCCAGGTCGTCGGCGCGCGCGGAACCCTGAGCAACCGGGACGAGATCGCGCTCGGCGGCGAGCGCTACCAGATCAGCGAGGACCACTTCGTCAACCCGCGGACCTTCACCGCCCTGTGCTACGACGCCAGCCTGGCCGAGTTGGGTACCCGCGTCGTCAAGGGATGCAGCGTGCACCTGCGGGCCTTCCACGACCCGACGAACATCAACGGCAGGGCCCGCATCGCCCAGGCCGCGAGCCTCGCCTCGAATCTCGACGGTGACATCGCCGTCGGCAAGATTGTCGTGGTCGGCGGAGACTTCAACTCGCACCCCACCGACACCGCCATGGACGCCCTCTACCGCCCGCAGACCGCGCCCGGCCGTGGTTGGGGCCTGTTCTACGAGGCCGATCAGGACGACAGCAACTATTACGCCGCCGGTTGCCCCGCGACCGCGACCGCCTGCCGCAGCGGCGCCAAGACCGTCGCCGTCGCGACGAAGTACGACTACCTCTTCTTCTCCGAGACCGTCGACCCCGCCTCGGTCAGCGGGCTCCCTGTCGACGTGGGCGACAGCGTGTCGGACCACGACTTCTACCGGGGCCTGGTGGAGGTGCGCACCTCCTAGACGAGTAAGCCCTAACGACCCTTGACAAAGTACCCAAGTTGTGGGCGCTCGCGTCCGCTGCCGGTCGCGGTGCCGGGGCTGGCGGTGGAGGTGGTCCGCGCGGGTCTCTGGC